>NZ_JBMQUD010000157.1:0-42093 GCF_057359045.1 Adhaeribacter sp. | reverse complement strand
TCAGGATGAAGACCGTTTCATAATTTTTTAATTCCATTAGGTTGTCGAATAATTATTTTTTAAATGAGGGGGCAAATATAAGAATAATTATTTGTAACACAAAAAGATAAAAATATAAGCCGTTGCATCTTAACCAGATAAGCACTTAACAGCCTTAATAATTAATTAAACCCGAAGTATGTGCAAAATTTAAACCAGAAAAACTGATAAATATCATGCAGATATAAATAACGCTATACATATATAATATAAAAGGCCTGCGTTTGCCTAAAGATTTTTACCATTTTCTAGGTTTACCTATATAACTATTAATTTAAAAACATTCTAAATAAAGCTTTTTTAGCACCTTTCTCTATGAAAATCAGTAGGTTAAAAGCAAATCCCTTGCTAATGCCTTTAGTACTCCAAAATTATGAGATATTATGTTTGAATAATAAGAATCGCATAGTAGATTTGTGCCCGAAATGTAGTTTCACCTTACTAAAAAAAGCGATCTAAACAATGATTAGCTGTAAATCCAACAAAATAAACCCAATAATTCTAGCGCTACTTCTATCTATTTTAACCATTTTTTCTTCTTATGCCCAAGGCGAACAGGCTTCTGTTAGTAAAGACGGTGTAACGGCAGGAGGTGAGGCAGGTGGAGATGATGCTCAAGTACAAGCCGGGGCTGCATTATTTAAGAATAATTGTGCCTCTTGTCATGCTATCAACGAAAAGGTAGTTGGCCCGGCGTTAAAAGATACCCACAAAAAGCATAAAATGCCCTGGCTCATTAACTGGATTAGAAATTCCAGTAAAATGGTGCAGAGCGGCGATGAATATGCTGTAAAGATCTTTAACGAGTACGACAAGCAGCAAATGCCTAGCTTTGCTTTATCGGACGAAGAAATTACTTCTATTGTTAAATATATAGAGGTAGAAAGCGCTAATGCAACTTCGGCGCCAACCGGAGGCCCGGCCAATAACCAGGCAGCTGCCGCTGCAACCGATGGCCCGGGTGGGGCAAGCATTGGAGCAGATGCTGGTAAATACCTGAATATTGTGCTGATTGCCTTAATCGTGGTGCTGATTGTAATGGTTATTACGCTCCTGATTATTGCTAACCTGATGAAAGATTACCTGAAAGGTAAAAAAGATTTGGATGGCAACGATTTGGAAATAGTAGATCAGCGGTTCGATTTTTCTAAAGTATATAAATCAAGAGCGGTTCAGGTAATTGTAGGATTAATATTTGCCGTAGTAATACTCGATACTGTAATTGAAGAAACCTTTGCGGTAGGTTTACAGCAAGGTTACCAGCCTCGCCAGCCTATTGCCTTCTCGCATAAACTGCACGCCGGTGAGCACCAGATTAATTGTAATTACTGCCACACCAGTGTTTACAAAAGCAAAAATGCCAATATTCCTTCGGCTAATATTTGTATGAACTGCCACAGTCAGATACAAAAAGAATCGCCGGAAATCAAAAAGATTTATACTGCCATTGAGAAAAACCGGCCAATAGAATGGGTGCGGGTACACAACCTGCCGGACCTGGCTTACTTTAACCACTCGCAGCACACCAAAGTAGGTGGTATTGAGTGCCAGACCTGCCACGGACCAATTGAAAGCATGGATGTGGTTTACCAATTCTCGCCGCTTACGATGGGCTGGTGTATAAACTGCCACCGCGAGCAACCTTTAAATACCCAGGACAACGCTTATTACGATAAGCTGGTTCAGCTACACGATAAAGCTAATAAGGGAGCAGCCTTTACCGTATCTTCTAATGGTGGAACTGAGTGCTCTAAGTGCCACTACTAATCTTATATTAAAAAGCATCTGAGTTTTCTATCTATAATATGCAAGAAAAAATAAAATACTGGAAAGGGCTGGAAGAGCTCGAAAACACTCCGGAATTTATTAAAAATTCACAAAATGAATTTGCGGAGTTTCTGCCGGTAAAAGATAAAAATGGTTCGGGTACAAATAATTCAGAAGTAGCGCCCCGTCGCGATTTCTTGAAATTATTAGGCTTTGGTATGGCTGCCGCAACCTTGGCATCCTGCGAGGCCCCGGTTCGGAAAGCAATTCCGTACTTAAACAAACCAGAAGAAGTAGACCCAGGTATTCCAAACTGGTATGCTTCTACTTATTTCACGGATGGCGATTATAACAGCGTTTTGGTTAAAACCCGCGAAGGTCGTCCGATTAAAGTAGAAGGTAACCCGCAATCGAGCATTACCCGGGGTGGTTTAAGCCCGCGCGGACAAGCCTCGGTGCTTAGCCTGTACGATACCGTTCGTTTGCAAGGACCGGTGGTTAAGAAAGGCAATACCCACGAAAAAGCCACCTGGGAACAAGTAGATCAGGAAATTGCCAGCCGTTTAGGTCAGGTAACCGGTAAAGTAGTCGTATTATCTACTACAATAATCAGCCCGTCTACCAAACAAGTTATCCGGGAGTTTGGCGCCCGTTTCCCATCGTTCGAACACGTAGTTTACGATCCGTATTCGGCTTCGGCTTTAATTAAAGCCAATGGTGGTGCTATACCGGGTTACGATTTTAGTAAAGCTAAAACCATTGTAAGTTTCGGTGCCGATTTTATTGGCCCATGGCTAAGCCAGGTTGAATTTGCGAAACAATATATTACCAACCGCAAAGTAACCAAAGATAACCCTAATATGTCGCGGCATTACCAATTTGAGTCAACCTTGAGCTTGAGTGGTGCAAACGCCGATGTACGGGTGCCTATTAAACCATCGGAAGAAGGAATTGCCGTAGCAGCGCTGTACAACCAGATAGCCCAGGGTGCCGGTGGCCAGGTAATTAATACTCCTGCATTTGCTCAAACAAAACAAATTGCTGCGGCTGCCCGCGATTTATTAGCTAACCGCGGTGCTGCTTTGGTGGTATCGGGTTCTAATGATTTAGCAGTTCAAACCCTGGTACGGGAAATTAACCGGCTTTTAGGTAGCGAAGGAACTACTATTAACCCCGCTGCCCCTATTTATACCAAACAAGGCGACGACACCCAGATGTTGCGCTTTATAAATGAAATGAATTCCGGCGCTGTTGGGGCGGTAATTCTGTATAATGCCAACCCGGCTTATAACCATCCGCAGGCCGACCAGGTAATTAGTGGTTTAAAGAAAGTAGGTTTAACCGTTTCGTTTGCCGATCGGATAGACGAGACTGCTTCTTATGCTAATTACATCACGCCAGACCATCATTATTTAGAGTCTTGGAATGATTTTGAACCACGTAAGGGTTTCCTGAGTTTATCGCAGCCAACCATTTCGCCTTTATTCAGTACCCGCCAGGCCCAGGATAGTTTACTGGTTTGGACCGGAAATAAAACAAATTACTATGATTATATCCGTCGGAACTGGCGTACAAATTATGCCCAGGGCAACGATTTTGATGCTTTCTGGGATAAAGCCGTTCATGATGGCGTTTTAGAAGGCGTTTCTTCGGCCGGTCAGGCTAATACTGCTGCCGCTGCGGCTCCCATGACCTTAGCTGCGGCTTCGGTAGGAATTAACCAAGTGGCACGCGGTAACCGTGGTCTGGAATTAGTTGTTTACCAGAAAGCGGCTATTGGTACCGGAGAAGCCGCAAATAACCCATGGTTACAAGAGTTATCAGACCCAATTTCAAGAGCTACCTGGGATAATTATTTAACTATGCCGCGCTCATTGGCCAAAGAAATGGGGGTAGAGCAGAATGATGTAATCCGGGTAACTACCGTCAACGGAAAAACTGTAGAATTACCAGCTTTGATTCAGCCAGGTCAGGCACAAAATACCGTAGGTATTGCTATCGGATACGGTCGTACGCAAGCTGGTTTGGTAGCCAACCAGGTGGGGGTAAATGCTTACCCGCTGGCTACGGTAAATGCTAATGGCATTGTTTACCTGAATAATGTTAAACTGGAAAAAACCGGTTCTGAAAAATTAATCGCGCAAACCCAGACCCACCACACCATTATGGATCGTTTGGTGGTACAGGAGGCGTCTTTAGCTGATTACCAGAAAAACCCGAAAGAAGTAACTGAGTATATAAAAATTGCTACACCCGATGGTCCGCAGACACCGTCTAAAGTGTCGTTGTGGTACGATTATGAATACCAAAATCACCATTGGGGAATGGTTATTGACCTGAACTCTTGTATAGGTTGTGGTTCTTGCGTAGTGGGTTGTGCTTCTGAAAATAATACTCCAATTGTAGGTAAACAAGAAGTATTAAACCGCCGCGAAATGTTCTGGATGCGGATAGACCGCTACTATAGCAGCGATACCCACAAAGATACTTCAGACCTGGGTACCATTGCCACTTACCAGGCCATGGAAGAGCCTTCTGATAATCCGCAGGTTATTTTCCAACCAATGCTTTGCCAGCACTGTAACCACGCACCTTGCGAAACAGTTTGTCCGGTTTTAGCAACAACCCACAGCAGCGAAGGTTTAAACCAAATGACTTACAACCGTTGCGTAGGTACCCGTTATTGCGCAAACAACTGTCCATATAAAGTTCGTCGGTTTAACTGGTTCGCTTACAACGATAACGAGAAATTTGCAGTACAAAACTTCCAGCAGAATACTGATTTAGGCCGGATGGTATTGAACCCAGATGTAACGGTAAGAGCACGGGGCGTTATTGAGAAATGCTCTTTCTGCGTACAACGGATTCAATTGGGTAAACTGGAAGCAAAAAAAGAAAAGCGTCGTCCGAAAGACGGTGAAATTGTAACAGCGTGTGCCCAGTCTTGCCCGACGAATGCCATTATTTTCGGGGATATGAAAGATCCAAACAGCCAGGTGTCTCAAATATTGCGTCGTGAAGATGGGGAAAGAGCATTCCACGTACTGGAAGAACTTAATACCCAACCCAATGTCACTTATCTGACCAAAATCAGAAACAATAACGTAACAACGACAAACGCTTAGCGGCTGAATTAAAAAATAAAAAATCGAGAATAACTTATGCAACATGTATCTCCGGTAAGGGAACCGTTAGTAACAGGAGGGAAGACCTACCATGACATCACAGAAGATGTGAGCAGACAGGTAGAAGCTAAACCCAATATTCGGTGGGCGATCGCTCTGGCGGTAGCTTTGTTCTTCCTGGGTATTTTTATATATTCTGTATACCGGACCTTGTGGTTTGGTATCGGCGAATGGGGATTAAATAAAACCGTAAACTGGGCCTGGGATATCACCAACTTTGTGTGGTGGGTAGGTATTGGTCACGCGGGTACCCTTATTTCGGCCATTCTTTTATTGTTCCGGCAAAAATGGAGAAGTTCTATTAACCGGGCAGCCGAAGCGATGACCATTTTTGCGGTAATATGTGCGGCTATGTTCCCGGTATTGCACATGGGCCGGCCCTGGATGGCTTACTGGGTATTACCTTTACCGAATACATTTGGTTCGCTGTGGGTAAACTTTAACTCCCCGCTGTTATGGGACGTATTCGCGATTAGTACTTATTTTTCAGTTTCACTTGTTTTCTGGTACTTAGGTCTGATACCAGATTTTGCTACTATCCGCGACCGGGCGACTGGCCCTATTGCCCGCCGGGCTTACGCTTTGTTAAGCTTTGGCTGGACAGGCTCGGCGAAACACTGGTCACGTTACGAAACCGTTTCGCTTATTCTGGCCGGCGTTTCTACACCGCTTGTACTTTCGGTACACACCATTGTATCCATGGACTTTGCTACATCGGTAATTCCGGGTTGGCATACCACTATATTCCCGCCTTACTTTGTGGCAGGTGCGATTTTCTCCGGATTTGCAATGGTATTAACCCTCATGATTATCACCCGTGATGTATTCTTCCTGAAGGATTATATTACTTTGGAGCACATTGAGTCGATGAACAAGGTAATTATTCTGACCGGTTCTATTGTGGGTGTGGCTTATATTACTGAGTTCTTTATTGCCTGGTACTCTGGGGTTGAATACGAACAATATGCATTTATTAACCGGGCTACGGGACCTTACTGGTGGGCTTACTGGTCTATGATGACCTGTAACGTAATTACCCCGCAGCTGTTCTGGTTCCGCAAAATCAGAAGAAGTATTGTGGCTACGTTCATTATTTCCATTTTCGTAAATATTGGTATGTGGTTCGAGCGCTTTGTGATTATTGTTACCTCGCTGCACCGCGACTTTTTACCATCTAGCTGGGCTATGTTCTCGCCTACCATTATTGACGTAGGTATTTATGTTGGTACATTAGGCTTGTTCTTTACCTTGTTCCTGTTGTTTGCCAAATATTTCCCTGTAGTGAATATGTTTGAAGTTAAAACCATTTTAAAATCATCTTCTGGGGTAGATCATTCGCACACTCCTAAAACAATGCACGCACATTCACCTAATAACCAAGCGCACCATGACAAATAAGAAATATATCCTAGGCGTTTATGATGATGAAGATATATTACTAAACGCCATTGAAAACATAAGAGCGGCTGGAACTAAAATTTATACCGTTTTTTCGCCGTATCCGGTACATGGTATTGATGATGCGCTGGGCATTGAACGCTCTAAGTTACCAATTGCTGCCTTTTTGTATGGTTTAACCGGTCTGTCTTTTGCCTTGTGGATGCAGATTTACATGCTAGGCTTCGATTGGCCTATGATTATCGGCGGTAAACCTCACATTGCTTTACCTGCTTTTATTCCAGTAAGCTTTGAGCTAACAGTATTGTTTACCGCCCACGGCATGGTAATTACCTTTTTAATTATTTCGGGTTTGTACCCCCGGTTAAAAGTACCGGTAATGGATGTGCGCTCTACGGATGATAAGTTTATTATGGCCATTGAGGTAAAAGAAGGAGTAACCGACATAAATAAATTAAACACCTTGCTTCGTGATAATGGCGCCATTGAGGTAAATGAAAAGGAGGTAGCTAAATAATGAACACGATAAAAAAAATAGGAACAGCTGCTTCAGTATTTACCTTTTCAGCAGCATTGTTTTTCTCTTGTACGCCAGGACCAAACGATACAGGTACGCAGTATGCGCCGCAGATGTACGATGATGTAGCCTACGAAGCGCTGAAACAGGTAGATAAAAATAAATTAAATCCGGGTGGTCTGAACATGCGTACGCCGGCTCAGAATACCATTGCCCGCGGCAAATTGGGTTATTACAATCATATACCCAAAGATAGTGTAGAAATTGCTGCCGCCAGGCTGAAAAATCCGATAGCAGGTACTGCAGCCAATATTGAAGACGGAAAAGTACTATATGCCCGTTTTTGTACGCCTTGCCACGGTGCTGAAGGACAAGGAGATGGGTTGGTAGGCCAGAAATTTAAAGGTGTAGCTAACTTAAACCAAGACAGGTTAAAGGCTGTGCCGCTGGGCCATATTTACCACGTAATTGCCAATGGTCGAGGCCGTATGATGCCGCATGGTACACAAATAAATCCGGAAGAACGCTGGAAAATAGCTATGTATGTTCGGGCTGAACTACAAGGTTTACAAGACCAGGTTTTAACCGAGACATTGAACGTAGATGCCCAAAACGCATCCACCGATAATAATACAAACGAAGTAACCGGTACAACTAATCCATCGGGAGGGGCTACGGAAAATGCCGGAGCAACAAAAGATATAAATAAGGCTCAAGAATAACTTTTACACATAATGATAGAAGAAAGACTAAGTATCTCAAAAAGAACAAGTAACCGGTTCTTGTTTTTGATAGGATTAGGCCTGGTATTATTGATAGTGGGAATATTTATTACCATGAACAGTAGCGGGGGCCATGGGGGCGGACATGGAGAAGAACACGAAGCGGCTGCTGCCGGCGGGCACCATGCCATAACCTGGGTTAACCGGTTGTTTTCTAATCTTTGGCTTAACAATGTATTTTTTTCCGGAATCGCGGTAATTGGGTTATTCTTTGCAGCCGTACAGTACGTGGCTTATGCCGGCTGGTCCGTGCCTATTAAACGTATCCTGGAGTCTTTAACGGTCTATATTCCGGTTGGTGGTATTATTATGCTCGTGATTTTTTTATTGGGTAAACACCAAATATTTCACTGGACCGACGAGACGCTGTATATAAAAGACAATGCTAATTACGACCCCATCATTGCCGGGAAAGAAGGCTTCCTGAACCAACCGTTTTACTTAATCAGAATGGTTATATTCTTTGCGGCCTGGACTTTCTTTGCCTGGTGGTTACGCAAGCAATCATTAGAAGAAGATTTAAACGGCGGCCTCGAATATTATCACAAGAGTATCCGTATTTCGGCCATGTTCCTGGTAGTATTTGGGGTTACTTCTTCCATCGCGGCCTGGGACTGGGTGATGACCATCGATTCGCACTGGTTTAGTACCTTATTTGCCTGGTATGTATTTGCCAGCTGGTTTGTATCTGGTTTAGCAGCTACTACCTTAACAGCTATTTTCCTGAAACAAGCAGGTTATCTGAAAATGTTAAATGCTAACCATTTGCACGATTTAGGTAAATTTATATTCGGGTTTAGCATATTCTGGACTTACCTGTGGTTCTCGCAGTTTATGCTTTACTGGTATGCCAACTTACCCGAAGAAGTTGTTTATTTCCAGGAGCGTTTACATGGTTACAATAATCATTATACCTGGATTGTTTTTGCAAACCTGTTATTAAATTTTGCTTTCCCGTTCTTGGTATTAATGACAAGAGATGCCAAGCGCCAGATGATCATGCTCAAAATTGTTTGTATAGTAGTTCTGTTCGGTCACTGGATGGATTTCTATATGATGATTATGCCTGGAACACTGCGCGGTGAGAGTGGATTTGGCTTAATAGAATTAGGAACGCTTCTGGTATTCTTAGGCCTTTTCTTAACTTTGTTCACCAGAAGATTAACCAGTACCCCTTTAGTGCCGGTAAATCATCCGTTCTTGGAAGAAGCAATTCATCATCATGTGTAACCTGAACATTTAATAAAATATAATGATTACTCTCGCAATACTTTTTGCATTAGCGCTTTTCGGTGTAATACTATACTTACTATTCCGGATTCAGACTTTAAGTTCTATTTTTCGGGGTACGCATAATAAAAGAGTGAGTACCAGCAACCGTGTTAATGCCATATTATTTCTGGTATTTTTAGTTGTAGGCGGTATCGCATTTTTCTGGTCTTTCCAGGATTCTATGAAAGACTTTATGATCCCTGTTGCGTCGGTGCACGCAGTTTGGATCGAGAAAATGTTCTGGACCACGATGGCTATTCTGGGAATAGTGTTTGTACTAACCCATATTTTATTATTCTATTATTCTTATCGTTACCAGTACCAAGACGATAAAAGAGCTTACTACTATCCGCATAACAACAAATTAGAAGTTATCTGGACCATTATACCGGCAGTGGTAATGGCTTTGCTGGTATTTTCGGGCTGGAAAGCCTGGACCAAAATTACCAATCCGGCGCCTGCTGATGCCGTAGTGGTTGAAATTGTAGGTAAACAATTTAACTGGTTGGTTCGGTACCCTGGTAAAGATAACGTTTTGGGGGTGGCCAAGCATACCTTAATTGATGCAACTAACGAATTGGGGATAGACTTATCGGATCCAAATGCCAAAGATGACATCTTTATGTCGAGTGGCGATATTCACATCCCGAAAGGTAAGCCGGTTTTATTCCGGATTCGTTCCCGCGATGTTACCCACGACGTATATCAGCCTAATTTCCGGATACAGATGCACGCCGTACCGGGTATGCCAACGCGGTTCTGGTTTGTTCCAACCAAAACTAACGCTGAAATGGCTGAAGAAACTGGTAAAGCCGATTTTAAATACGAAATTGTATGTAATCAGATTTGTGGCCGGGGTCACTTTGCCATGCGGGCAACTCTAGTAGTTGATGAACCCGAGGATTACGAAGCCTGGTTGGCTGAGCAAAAATCCTTTGCCGAACAAAACCCGGATTTATTAGCGAAATTCCAGGAGAATAAACCTCAGCCAATTGTAAAGGCTAAAGAAGAGGTTAAACCAGTTGAAGAAAAAGCAGCGTTATAATATTATTTAATAGAAGTGTATGGCAAGTACTGATTTAACTTTACATAAAGATGTACATCACGCGCATGATGCGCACGATGAGCATGATCACCACGATCAGCATTTTATTTTTAAATATATCTTCAGCCAGGACCATAAGGTAATTGCCAAGCAATTTCTGATTACCGGTATAATCTGGGCCTTTATCGGAGGCGCATTATCCAGTATTTTCCGGATTCAGTTAGGTTGGCCACAAGCTACTATGGAGTGGTTAGAACCCGTTTTAGGTAAATGGGTTGAAGGCGGTAAACTGAATCCCGAATTTTATTTAGGTTTGGTTACAATGCACGGAACCATCATGGTGTTCTTTGTGCTTACCGCCGGTTTGAGCGGTACCTTTAGTAACTTCCTGATTCCGCTCCAGATTGGGGCCAGAGATATGGCCTCCGGTTTTATGAACATGCTTTCTTACTGGTTCTTCTTTTTATCCAGTGTGGTTATGTTTATATCTCTGTTCCTCGAAACAGGACCAGCATCGGCCGGTTGGACCATTTATCCGCCGTTAAGTGCCTTGCCGCAGGCCATACCTGGTTCTGGTAGCGGTATGACCATGTGGTTAGTTTCCATGACCTTGTTTATTGTTTCGCAATTATTAGGTGGGGTAAACTACATTACCACGGTTATAAACCTGCGTACCCAAGGTATGTCTATGACAAAACTGCCCTTAACCATTTGGGCGTTTTTCCTGACGGCTATTCTGGGCGTATTGTCTTTCCCGGTATTATTATCGGCCGCTTTATTACTTGTGTTCGACCGTAGTTTTGGTACCAGTTTCTACCTTTCTGAAATTTATGTTGCCGGTGAAGCGCTGTCTAATGTAGGTGGTAGCCCAATTTTGTTCCAGCACTTATTCTGGTTCTTAGGTCACCCGGAAGTATACATTGTAATTTTACCTGGTTTTGGTATTGTATCTGAAGTTATAGCAACCAACGCCCGTAAGCCTATTTTCGGATACCGGGCCATGATTGGTTCTATGTTGGGTATTTCCTTGCTCTCCTTTATTGTATGGGCTCACCACATGTTCGTCTCGGGTATGAATCCGTTCCTAGGGTCGGTGTTTATGTTCCTGACCCTGATTATTGCGGTACCGTCGGCGGTGAAGGTATTTAACTGGATAGCTACTTTATGGCGCGGTAATATTGTGTTTACCGTTCCTATGCTGTTCTCCATTGGTTTTGTTTCGCTCTTTATATCAGGTGGATTAACCGGTATTATTCTGGGTAACTCGGCTTTGGATATCCAGGTACACAATACTTACTTTGTGGTAGCTCACTTCCACTTGGTAATGGGGTCATCAGCTTTCTTTGGTATGTTTGCCGGCGTTTACCATTGGTTCCCTAAAATGTTTGGCCGGATGATGGACGACAAACTGGGATACATTCACTTCTGGTTAACCTTTATTGGTGTGTATATGGTGTTTATGCCCATGCACTACGTAGGTATAGCCGGTTTCCCACGTCGTTATTATTCCTGGACTAGCTTCGATTTATTCCAAAGCTTTGCCAATATTAACATGTATATAAGTTTAGCCGCTATTATTGCTTGGTTAGCTCAGTTTATCTTTGCTTTCAACTTTATATACAGCATGTTCCGGGGGCGCAGAGCTACTGCCAACCCTTGGCGCTCTAATACTTTAGAGTGGACTACACCAGTATTACCGGGTCACGGAAACTGGCCAGGTGCTATTCCGGCGGTTTATCGCTGGCCGTATGATTACAGTAAGCCAGGCGCTGAAGAAGATTTTATTCCACAACATGTTCCTTTCTCGCAAACGCAATCGTCTAATCTGCCTTACGAGAAGGACCAGGCTTAACTTAAATGAATGACAAATAAATCTTTTAGTTCTAAAAGGTTTAGAAATATAGGAGTTCTTACCATTGCTTCTGTATATTTTTTAATCTTGGTAGGAGGAATCGTCCGTAGTACCGGGTCAGGAATGGGTTGTCCCGACTGGCCTAAATGCTTCGGTAGTTGGGTTCCTCCTACTGATGTTAATCAATTACCCGATAATTACCTGGAAGTTTACCGGGATAAAAGAATTCAAAAAAATCAAAGGTTGGCCGTGTACCTGAGCGGTATGGGATTTAACCAGGTTGCTGAACAATTACTGCAGCATCCAATGGCTTACCTGGAGACTGACTTTAATGTTCAGAAAACCTGGATTGAATATGTTAACAGGCTGGTAGGGGTAATCATTGGATTTTTGATTATTCTGACGTTGCTCTTTTCTTTTCCTTATTTTAAAAAGGACCGGGCAATTGTCTATTTATCTGTTCTTTCTTTTCTGTTGGTAATATTTCAGGGCTGGTTAGGCTCATTGGTGGTATCAACCAATTTATTGCCCGTAATGGTTACCATCCATATGGCGTTAGCCTTGGTAATGGTTGGGGTACTAATTTATGCTATTGCTCGTTCACAGTATACAGTTCTGCAAGAGCGCATATTTCCTAAAACCAGACTTATCTACTTTTTACTGGGGTTAGTGGTTGTTTTTACCTTTCTGCAAACGCTTTTAGGTACCCAGGTAAGAGAAATGATTGACCAGATTGCCTTTGACTTTAACTACCAGAACCGGCAAAACTGGATTAGCCAATTAGATGTGTCATTCTATATTCACCGCTCTTTTTCCAGCGTGGTCATGTTGGTTAATCTGTATTTAGTTTACCTGATGTTTAAATTAAAAGACGGATTGGTGAACCGCTTACTCATATTGCTGGTTGCATTAATGGTGTTGGAAATCGTTTTTGGAGTAGTAATGGCCGAATGGAGTATTCCGGCATTTTTACAACCTTTGCACCTAGTAACGGCCACCCTTATTTTTGGGGTTCAGTTCTTTTTATTTATAATTTACTATTACGCCACCCGCTATAAGCGGGTGGCAAAACTTGTTGCCTGATATGATTGCAGAAGAGATAAAAAGCGAATTGCCGTTGGCATTCGATTGGCGGGTAAGAGTAAAGCAATATCTTCAGTTGCTTAAATTTAGGTTATCTTTTACGGTAGCTGCCTCCAGTGCCTTTGGGTATATGTTGGGCAACCGCAATTTCGAATGGTTTGAGCCCTTAGTAGTAATGCTGGGTGGTTTAATGGTAACAGGTTCAGCTAATATTATAAATCAAATTCTGGAAAAGGATTTAGATAAATTAATGAAGCGAACTGCAAAACGCCCCTTAGCCCAAAGTAAAGTTTCTGTTTCGGCGGCAGCGGTTTATGCTGTAATATTGGGTTTAGCCGGTTTATTGTTGCTGGGTTTAAATTTTAATATGCTGGCAGCGGCGCTATCTTTGATCTCCTTGATCATTTACGGATTTATTTATACGCCGTTAAAGCGTATTTCGCCAATCTGTGTATTAGTTGGGGCTATACCCGGTGGTTTACCGCCAATGATTGGCTATATTGCCGCTACCGGAGCATTTGGTTGGGAGGCTGGTATTCTATTCGGGATACAATTTATCTGGCAATTTCCGCATTTCTGGGCTATTGCCTGGGTACTCGATGATGATTATAAAAAAGCGGGTTTCCGGATGCTACCTATGGAAGGCGGTAAGAATTTGAAAACCGCCGTCCAGATAATGATGTATACTTTATTGTTAATTCCATTAGGTATGATGCCTTTACAGTTTGGAATGGCTGGTCAAACATCGGCAATTATAGCTGTAATATGCGGCGTGCTGTTTTTAATGCAAACTTTTTACCTAATGCAGACTTGTTCCAAGAAAGCAGCCATGAATATTATGTTTGGTTCTTTCTTGTATTTACCTATTGTTCAAATTGCTTTTGTGTTAGATAAAGTTTAAAATATGGCGGGTGCAATTATTCAAAAGCAAACTTCATCGGGTGTTCATCCGGTTAAGTTTGCCCTCTGGCTCATTATTATAAGTATTATAATGATGTTTGCCGCTTTTACCAGTGCCTATATTGTCCGGAAAGAAGAAGGTAATTGGTTAGAGTTTGATTTACCACAAAATTTAATCATCAATACAGCCTTTCTGGTTATAAGTAGTGTATTTATGCAACTAGCTTATAATGCGGCCCGGAAAGATAATCTGGCCCAAGTAAAAATGTTTTTATTGGCTACATTGGGTTTTGGCATTGCTTTTTTAGTAGGGCAGTGGCAAGCCTGGGGAGAGTTGGTTAACAATAAAGTGTTTTTTGGTGGCTCAGATGCAAACCCTTCCGGTTCTTTTCTGTATGTATTAACGGGCGTACACGGTTTTCACTTGGTAACCGGTTTAATTTATTTGTTAATTGTTTTAATTTCGAGTCTGAAATTTAAAGTGCATTCGCGTAATTTGCTGCGCATTGAATTGTGCACCATTTATTGGCATTTTTTAGGCGGCCTTTGGGTTTATTTATTCATTTTCTTAACCTTGAACCATTAATTCTATTACCATAACAAACTATGTCAACTACAACTACCTTGGAGCAGCCAAGAACCGGAACCTGGGATGGTGGCAATGAGCCAATGAAGGCATCGTATGGAAAACTCATGATGTGGTTTTTCCTGCTGTCGGATACCTTTACTTTTGGAGCCTTTTTAACAACTTACGGCCTTATCCGTCATCGGCACCATGCCTATACCGGCGCCGCCGAAGATTTTACCTTTTCTACGGCTTACTGGCCAATACCAGAAAAGGTATTTAATGCCTTTCCGGGTTTCCACGGGGTAGATTTGCCGCTTGCATTTGTGGCTTTAATGACCATGATTCTGATCTTATCTTCAGTTACCATGGTGTTAGCCGTAGAAGCTGGTCACCGGATGGATAAGAATGATGTACAGAAATGGTTACTCTGGACAATTTTGTTTGGTAGTACCTTTGTTGGCTGTCAGGCTTGGGAATGGTCTCACTTTATTACCGGTACTGATACCGGCATGTTATTAGCCGATGGAAGCCGCTTCTTTGGTGCTAACTTAATCATGAATGAGTATGGCCCTGTTTTATTTGCCGACTTATTCTTCTTTATTACCGGTTTCCATGGTACGCACGTATTTAGTGGTATTGTGCTTTTAATTATTCTATTTATTAATACTGTAAATGGTACTTACCAAAAAAGAGGCCACTACGAAATGGTAGAAAAAGTAGGATTGTACTGGCACTTTGTAGACTTAGTTTGGGTATTTGTATTTACCTTCTTTTACCTGGTTTAATTTATTGCATATAAATAATAGCAAGAAAGAATTAGTTACGGATTATGTACTTTATTCATACCAGAACTGATTCTTTCTTTTAAATCTATATAAATAGCATAACTAATAAATATTATGGCAGCTCATTCGCATCACGCCCACGATGAACATCATACCGGGGAAATTGCAAAACCTCAAACCAAAGGTATCTGGCGGGTATTTGTAATCCTATGCGTTTTAACAGCAATAGAATTTGCTTTTGCATTTTTTATGCACGCGGGTACTTTACGGAATATCATTTTCATAATCCTTACCATATTCAAAGCTTTTTTTATCGTAGCCGAGTTTATGCACTTAAAGCACGAGACCAAAGGTTTAATCTGGACTATTTTGGTGCCTACTGCTTTGTTAATCTGGTTAATTATCGCCTTAATTACCGAGGGTAATTATATTGGTGATACCATTTTTAGTTATTTTAAATAAAGATGTCACCTAAAAAGGTACTGTTACTGGGTATTCTTATTTTATTACCCGTACTGGCCTATTTGTTTTTAAAGGTTTTTGGTACCAACCATTATGCCTTACCGCGTTATTTACCCGAAATAACCGACACCGGCGATCCGGTAATCCGGAACGGCGATACGGTATTCCATAAAATTCCGGATTTTAGATTAACTTCTCAGTCCGGAAAATTGGTTTCTCAGGCAGATTTTACGGGTAAGGTTTACGTGGCCAATTTCTTTTTTGCTTCTTGTACTGATGTTTGCAAAAAAATGAGTTCCAATTTATTGCAGGTACAAGAAGCGTTTAAAGCAGAACCCAAGGTAAAAATAGTTTCTTATACCGTTGATCCAATGCGCGATTCGGTAGCCGTATTAGAGGCTTATGCCAATACGTACGGAGCTAATCCGGAACAATGGTACTTTTTAACCGGGCCTAAAGAACAGATTTATCAGTTGGCGCAGGAAGGGTACAAAGTGCCGGCTATGCCAGCCCCTTCTATTATACCCGATTTTATTCATAGTGAAAAATTACTGCTGGTAGACCAGGCAAAACATGTCCGGGGCATTTACGATGGTACAAGCCCCGAAGATGTAGACCGTTTAATAACGGAAATTAAGGTGTTACTGCAGGAAGAAAATACAAATGCAAACCAATAGTTTAAAAGCAAACGATACACGTTATTTAATATTAATTGCGGTATTGTCGGTGGCCGTGCCGTTACTGGTAGCGTTGTTGCTGTTTGTACCGCAAACTGGTAAATTAGGCGATGTAGATGTTACCTTTTTGCCTAAATTACACGCCTTATTAAATTCGCTTACGGCAATAGCTTTGGTGGTTGGGTATAACTTTATTAAAAAAGGCAATATTCGTTTTCATCGCTTTGCCATGACTACAGCTTTTGTATTGTCTTCTTTTTTCCTGATTTCTTATGTAATTTACCATTACCAGGCGGCTCCCACCAGTTTCGGCGGCAAAGGTTTAATAAAAAATATTTACTATTTTATTTTAATTACCCACATCATTCTGGCGGCCATCATCGTTCCTTTTGTACTACTGTCCGTATATTTTGCTATAAGCAACCAGTTTGTACGCCACCGTAAAATTTCCCGTTGGACCTTTCCGTTGTGGTTATATGTGGCGGTTACGGGTGTGGTAGTTTATTTTATGATTGCCCCATATTATTAACCAGAATTTGAAAGAGGAGAAGGAGTTGCTATATGAAAAAGCTTAAATATTTTTTAGCGCTGATTGCCTTAACTTTGGTGTTAAGTTTTGCTGCTAATCCGGTACAAGCTCAATGCGCCATGTGCCGGGCTTCGGTAGAATCGGCATCAGGAAATAACGGCGACGAAAAATTGGCCAATTTAGGAAAAGGCCTGAATAAAGGTATTCTTTACTTAATGGCTATTCCTTATATATTAGCTGGTACAGTTGGCTTTCTCTGGTACCGGAGCAATCGGCAAAAATAATGGCGGGTAGCTCTACCTTAAAAGCCATGTTGAAAGCCAAGTGCCCCCGGTGCCACCGCGGCAATATGTTTACACACTCCGGGTTTAATCTGCGCAAGTTTGATGATATGCCGGAATATTGCCCGGTTTGTAAATTCCGCTTTGAGATTGAACTGGGTTTTTACTGGGGCGCCATGTATATTAGCTATGCTTTTGCGGTAGGTATTGTAGTAATATTAGGCGTAGCATTATTTTTTCTAGCCAATGATCCACCCTTAGAAGTTTATGCCGTTTCGGTAACAGCGGTAATTTTACTTACGGCACCTTTTATGTTCCGGTACGCCCGGGTAGTAATGCTGTATTTTTTTGGTAGTGTGCACTACGACCCCGCTTACGACAAACCCGTAAATTAACCTATTGCCAAAAAACAATTTTGCACGGTTTTTGTCTATTTTCGTGTAAAATACCAATCCTTTGAAATTCAGGAATACCTCTTATAAATATTTGCTGATTGCCTTATTCTGTTTTGCCGGGGCAGCGGTGCTTAATATTTACGTTAATTTTATCCATCCGGGCCAGAGTAATAAAAAAGTAGCAGAAATTTCGGAACAAATTCAGGCAGCTGTCCGGAAAGCTTACCGCGATGTAAACCGGGTTAAACCTTATTTAGCCAACGACACCGTTAACTTTCATGATCTGCTCAACGACCAAACGTACTTTCCTACTTTTATTTTCCGGAACGGACAAATTGTATTCTGGACCGACCACACGGTAGTTACCGATTTTAGCCCCAACTTTTTAAACCATAGCCTGCGGATTATTGAAAATAAATTTGGTAAATTTTTAGTGGTAGATAATTTTTATAACCACTACCAAATACAAGTTTATATACCACTCGAGCGGGTTTATGGCATCAACAACAAATATTTAAGTTCTGGCCTGAATCCGGATATATTTAAAGGCCAGGAAATAAAAATTGTTTTTGAGCCGGAAAGTACTTTGCCTCAAATTACTTACCAAGGCAAATACCTTTTTTCCGTTCAAACAGAAGAAGACAACACCATTACATTCAGCCATTCGGCCATGGCGTTAATTTTGGTTGGTCTTATTTCTTTAATCTGGGGGCTAATCGGGAATAGTGCTTTGCAGCTACGGCAGGGTCACGGATTAAGATCAGTTATTTTCCTGTTTTTGCCCTTACTCATCATCCGGGTTTTACTTCTTTACTTTAACCTGCCTTATTCTGTTTGGGAGTTTGAAGCATTTAATCCGCGGCTTTTCGCCGCTTCTTTCTGGTCACCGTCTATCGGCGATTTGCTGCTGAACGCTTTGTTGCTGCTAATTTTCACTTTCCATCTTAAACGATTGTTCCGGCGCGAGCGGCCAAAAGCATTTATTGAGGGTTTGGCAGTGCGGGCACCCTGGGTAAGTAAGCTGGTTTGTGTAGGTTTATTTTACGTTTTGCTGTTGTGGCTTTTTCAAATTTATTATACCGGCTTTAGTAACTCCTTATTGGTAATGGATATTACCCAGAGCCTGCAATTTTCGGTATACAAAGGTATTTTTTACTTTACGTTTGTTATCCATACGGTGGTGTTTCTGGTGTTTGCGTATTTGCTGATGCACTTCTTCTGTATATTAGAACCAACCCGGCGCCGTACACCCCGCATCATTGGGTTAAGTTTGTTGGGGGCCATTATTACTTTGGTGGGCAGTTTAACCGGCCAGGTGCTGGTAGTTTTATTTGGCCTTACGTTAATATTTTTCCTAACCGTACTTTTTATTCCTTTCCGGAAGAATATTTCTTCTAATCCTTTCCAAAATTATTTATTTATATTCTGGATAATAGCGATAAGTGCTTTGGCCGGCAGTTTAGCCATGTACCAGGATTATCACCAGCAGTTATTGGGCTACAAGCAAAAATTTGCGGCTAATCTGGTACTGGAGCGCGATATCGAAGGCGAATATTTGCTCGAAGATATTACCCGGAAAATTCAACGGGATCGCCTCATTAAAAAATCAATTACCAGTCCGTTTTCAAATAAAGAACTTATTCAGCAAAAAATATTAAAATATTACCTGCGCGATTATTTTGATAAATACGAGAGTAGCGTTAAAATATTTAATGCTTTTGGTTTGGCGGCCGATGTAGTCGGGAACCAATATTCTTTAAGCGAATACCGGCAAAGTTATTTGGCCAAGGCCACTGAAACCGAACACCCAGGTTTGTATCTGATTAAAGATAATGCCCAGCCTTACTCGCGGCGGTATATAAAATTAATTCCTTTGGTAGGCTACGATGGCAGCAAAGCTACCATTGCGCTGGAACTGGACTTAACCAAACTAATGCCCAACAGCGTGGTGCCCGAATTATTGGTTGACCAGCGTAATTACCAACCCTTATCGAGCCGGTCATTTAGTTATGCCATTTACCAGGGCAATGCCCTGCAATACAACGAAGGCCCGTATGAGTACATTCATGCTTTTAACCTTTTAAATAACCCAGACCTTTATACCAGCGGTGTGCGGTTGCTGGGTTTCCATCATTGGGCTTACCGGAGCGGCGAAAAGCGCATTGTGATTTCTACGGAGCAATATACCGTATACGATGTTATTTCTAATTTCTCTTTTCTATTCCTGATTCATACGGGTGGGTTCCTGGTGTATATTCTGGTTTTTCTGATGGCCGGCGGCGGCTTAGAAAAAGCCCTGAATACCAACTTTAGTACTAAAATTCAGTTGTTTTTAAATTTTGGTATTTTAATTCCGTTGCTGGTGGTAAGTGTGGCTACGGCCAGTTTGGTTACGGCCTCTTACAAACGCGATTTGCAGGATACCTACGAGAAACGAGGACGGCTGGTGCAAGAAAATATTCTTAACTCCTGGTCCTGGGCTACCCACGAAAGTAACCGCGATGCCCTGCGAGAAGAAGTAAACAGTATTGCCGATTTATCGGAAGCCGACATAAACGTGTATAACGCACAGGGGCGAATAATTACCTCCAGCCAGCCGCTTATTTTCGAGAAAGGCTTGATTTCGCGGTTAATGAACCCCGAAGCCTTTGCCGATATAAAAGAGAACCAGGCCCAACGAATATTGCTGAAGGAACAAATGGGAAGTATTACGTACAACGCGCTGTATTTACCGTTGCCATCGGTACACCAAAATGGCGCTATAAACGGGTTTATTGGCATTCCGTTTTTTGATTCGGAAAAAGAACTCGATTCTAAACTTATTCAGTTGCTTACCACCATCATGAATATTTTTGTGCTGATGTTTTTGGCCTTTATGCTCATAACCAATTGGGCGGCCCGCGCACTAACCGTACCCTTAAAATTGGTTACCCAAAAACTAAAGCAAACTACCCTTACAGGGCAAAACGAAGAATTGGTGTACGAATCGGCCGATGAAATTGGGATTTTGGTAAGTGAGTATAACCAAATGCTGCGGAAGCTCGACGACAATAAAAAAGAGTTGGCCATGCGCGAAAAAGAAGCCGCCTGGCGCGAGATGGCCCGGCAGGTGGCCCACGAAATAAAAAATCCGCTTACCCCCATGAAGCTTTCTTTGCAGTATCTGCAAAAAGCTATTTCGGAAAAGCGCGATAACCTGGAGGTGCTGATTAATAAAATTTCGGGTACGCTTATAACGCAGATAGAAATATTAAGCGACATTGCTACGTCTTTCTCTAATTTTACCAGCTTGCCGGATATAAAGCCGGAGCGCATTGATTTAGTTTCTATCGTAAAACAATGTTTAGATTTGCATAGCAACCCCGGCGAGGTAAGTATTGAAAGAAATTTTGAAGCTGGCACTTTTACCGTAATGGCCGATGAGAATATTTTAATGCGAACTTTTAATAATCTAATAATAAACGCTTTGCAGGCCATACCCGCAGGGAGGCATCCGGAAATTTTAGTATCTTTAGAAAAAGAAAAAGAAAACGCTTTAATCCGCTTCCGCGACAATGGTTCTGGTATTCCGGCCGAAGTGCAGCACAAGATTTTTGTGCCTAATTTCAGTACTAAATTTACCGGATCGGGCATTGGGTTGGCAGTAGCAAAAAAAGGAATTGAATCTGCCGGCGGCCGTATCTGGTTCGAAACGCAGGAAGGGGAGGGCACAACCTTTTATATTACATTACCATTAGTACAGGAATGAGGTATCGGCTGGTTATAAGTTTTCTGGTATGCTTGTTAAGTTTGCCGGCCTTATCCCAAACCTCCAGTAAACGTTGCCAGTGGCTAAAACTTACCTCCAATGCGGTAGTACTGGATTCTTTGACCATTGTGCCGGGTTCCATTACATTTAGCAAATCCAATTATCCGCAACTGGGTTTTACCTATAATCCCGGTACCGGGCAGTTTGCCTTTACCAACTTACCCGCCCCAACGCCATTACCAACCGTACTGCCTGATACGGTAAATAGTAACAGCCAACAATCAGATTCAATAAAGGTAGAGGTAACCATAACCACGCCGCCCAAACCCGATTCGGTGCTGGTTTGTTACCGGGTTTTGCCATTAAACCTGGCGCTGGCCCGCTACCGCCGTAAACTAACCGCTGCCGATTCGCTGCGTTTGCCGGGTGGTTATTATACCGAGAGCCTCGGACAGAAAGAAGAAATATTTAGTACGCCGGGCCTGAATAAAACCGGCACCGTAACCCGCGGTATTTCGTTTGGCAACCAGCAAAATGTGTTTGTAAACTCGGCCCTTAACCTGCAACTCGAAGGTAAATTATCCGACGAAATTACCATGATTGCGGCCATTACCGACCAAAATATTCCTTTTCAGCCCGAAGGCAATACCCAGCAATTACAAGCTTTTGACCGGGTTTTTATAACGCTGCAACATCGGTTATGGAATATTACCGGCGGCGATGTGGTTTTAAAAAACAAACCCTCTTACTTTTTAAGGTTTTATAAAAATGTGCAGGGCGGTGCGCTGGAGGTAAACCGCAAGCAAGGCACTAAAAATGCTTCCAGTACTACCGTGGCGGCTTCGGTAGCCAAAGGTAAATTTGCTTCTATTGCGCTTACTCCCCAGGAAGGCGTACAAGGGCCATACCGCATACCCGGCCCCAACAACGAAAAATATATTATTATTCTGGCTAACTCCGAGCGGGTATTTTTAGACGGGCAACTGCTTACCCGCGGCTTCGATTTTGATTATGTAATAGATTACAACCAGGCCGAAATTACGTTTACTACCCGGCGCCTCATTACCCGCTATTCCCGCATCCGTATTGATTTTGAATATTCCGAGCGAAATTATAACCGTTCGGTTTACCACGCCAGCCACTACCAGGACTTAAACAAACTACACCTTAACTTTAATATTTACAACGAATCGGATAACCAGAATAATTTACTGTTGCTGAGCTTATCCGATCAGGAAAAATTATTATTGCAGTCGGTGGGCGACAGCTTAAACCAGGCGGTAACCTCCGGCGCCCAATTAGCTACCTACGACGAAAAACTGATATTGTACAAAGACTCCACCATAACGGTAAACGGCAGCTTGGTAAATATTTACGTGTATACCCAGCAACCCGATTTGGAACGCTACTACACCGTTCGGTTTACCGATGTGGGCCTAAACCAGGGCGATTATGTGCAACTAAGTACTACCGTAAATGGGCGCACGTACCGGTATGTGCCGCCGGTAAACGGGCAGCGGCAAGGGCGCTACCAACCCGTAAGAATATTGCCCACACCCCGCAAAAAACAAGTGGCCACCCTGGGCGGTAATTACGAACTCGACAAGGAAACAAATATATTTTTTGAAACCGCCGTTAGTGAGCACGACCTGAATAAATTTTCGGCGAAAGATAGCAAAGACGATAATGGCCAGGCCATGCGCGTGGGTTACCAGGTTACCGATAAAGCTTTGCCCTTTTTACGGAATTATAAACTGCGGAGCACCCTTACCTACGAATTTACCGATGCCAACTTTGAGCCGATTGACCGTTTTAGAGATGTAGAGTTTAACCGCGACTGGAGTTTACCTTTAACAACGGCTACCCGGGTAAATGATAATATTCTTAATTTTTCGGTGGCCGCCCAGAAAGATGTTAATAATTTACTTGGTTACCGCCTGAGCCGCCGTTACCGGCAGTCGGAAGTAGACGGTATCCAACATAACCTGGATGTGGCGCACCAGTTAAAAGGTGTAAACTTGCGCGGCAGCTTATTTCTGTTAGATGCTACGGCCTTGGCGGGTAATTCAGATTGGTACCGGGGCAATGTAGATGTTAATTACCCGCTCCGGAAAGTGGTGCCGGGCTATACCTACAGCTTCGATAAAAACCGGGTTTTTTCTTTAAATCAGCCCGATTCCATTACCCGGTCGGCGATGTATTTTGATGAGCATACCTTTTACCTGCGTAGCCACGATACAGCCGCTACCAAATTTAGTTTAGATTACACGTATCGCCAGGATAGGCTACCCCTGGGCGGCGAACTGCGGCAACCCAACCTGGCCCAGAATTACCGGGCCATGCTGCAAACCAAAATAGGTACTACCCAAGATTTAAATGTACAGCTCACGTACCGGCAGGTTAATAACCGAGATAGTTTAAACGAATCGGCTATTTTATCTACAGTAAATTGGTTGGGCGATTTCCTGGACCGGCATTTGCGCTCTGAACTATCTTACACCGTAGCAACCGGGCAGGAAGCACGGCGGCAATACGAGTTTGTGGCGGTAGCGCCGGGGCAGGGTACGCATTATTTAATTCAGGGGGGTAACCCGCAAAACCTGAACGATTATTTTGAGGCACAGGTATCAGATGCCAGCTTTCGTACCCATATTAAAGTTTTTTTACCCTCCGATCAGTATGTAAAAGCGTATACTAACCAGTTTAATTACCGGCTCAATAGTGCTATGCCCCGCAACTGGCGCGGCAAAACCGGATTGCTAAACCTGGCTTCCCGTATTTCGGCGGTTACTTACCTCAACATAAACAAAAAAACCACCGATGAGCAGGTGTGGCAACGGTTTAATCCGTTTAGCTTAAACATTGAAGACAGTTTACTTATTTCGCTGGCCAACACGTTTCGGCATACGTTTTTTTACAATCGCAGCGATCCTACTTTTGGTATGGAATATACCATTCAGCAAAATCAGCAAAAAGTACTGCTTACCAACGGTACTGATGTCCGGAATATTAGTACCCAAACCATTATTACCCGCTACAACTTAAACCGGGCCGTTAGTACCAAATTAAACCTGAGCCAGTTTATCCGCGAAAACCAATCTAATTATTTAAGCACGAAAAATTTTCGGATTGTAGGTTACGATTTGTCGCCGGAATTATCGTACCAGCCCACCAATGCCACCCGTTTTACCAGTACTTATTTATATACGCGTAAACAAAATTTACTTAGTTCTTCTGAATTACGGGAGAAAGGCATTTTTCATGAACTAGGCTTGGAATCCCGCATCAGTCAGGTGAATAAACGCACCATAACGGGCACCTTGCGTTACATAAACGTAAGCTATACCGGCGACGAAAATACCGCCATTGGTTACGAAATGCTTAATGCCTTGCGGCCAGGCAATAACCTGACCTGGAATTTTATTATGCAGCAACGGCTAACCAATGGCTTAAATATTTCGGTAAATTACGATGGCCGCAAGCCCAATGGCTTAGATGTTATTCACATGGGCCGGATGCAGGTATCGGTATTATTTTAAAATATGCCGGGCGGCGGGCAAGGCCAGTTGCGCCCAGGCCTGGTGCATTTTTCCCGAATAATGCAGGCCGTCGGGAGCCAGATAACTTAAGTCTTGCGTGTGCTGGCGGGTAAGCGGGGTAATATCGATAAAAGCTATACCAGCCTTTTGAGCTTCTGCGCGGGCAATGGCATTAAAGGTGTCTATTTGGGAAGCAATTTGGGCTTGGTTCCGGTCATGGGCAAATGGTGTAACGCCCCAATCCGGAATAGATAATATTAACACCCGCTGAGGCTCGTTTTGCCCGAAACGGATGGCCATTTGCAATAACTCATTAAACTCCTGACGGTAAATTTCCGGGCTTTGGCCGCGGTACTGGTTGTTAACGCCAATCAGCAGCGATACCAAGTGGTAATTAGAATGAGGCTTAGCCGCTTTTATCGCAGTTATTAATTCGGCGGTAGTCCAACCGGTTTGAGCAATGGTAACCGGATTGCTGATGGATACACCTTCGACCCGCAGCATTTGGGCCAGATAAACACCCCAACGCTGGTCTTCCGGTACCCCTTCCCCAATGGTGTAAGAATCGCCGAGCGCCAAATAAGAATGGGTTGTATTTTCGGGTAAAGGCATACTGTTTTTACAGGCCGTTAATAAAAATAAAGTTAAAAATAACAGGTAAAGTAAGTACCTTAACATAAAACGTATACTTAAAATCAGGCATTGGTATACGCTTACGTGGCGGTAAATAATTGCAGGGAAGCAGGTATATTTTAGATTAATTAAATCAACGGGAAAATATTCAAATCTTTTCTTTTTACATTTCAGGTAAAATATTCCTACTAATGCATTTGATTTCTGTTAGTTTAGCCAGACCTTTAAAATTCTTAAGCTACCCGGAAGCTTACTTTCGGCACGTGTGGGTACAAGCTAAGGTCGAAGATTAGAAAAAATATACCCCCGCGCTTTATTTATCTTACTTCCAGGAACAGCATACCCCCAGCAATATTTTATGCTGCCTTTTTGGGTAAGCTATCTTTACTTCTAATAATATTTACCCGGCATTAAATATTCCTGCACATACTCCCGGATACCTTCTTCTAAAGAATAAAAAGGTTGGGTATAGCCAATGCGGCGCAGTTTATCCATGGTAGCTTGGGTAAAATATTGGTACGTGTCCCGAATATCGGCGGGTGTGTCTTTAAAATCGATATTTATTTCCTGGCCCATAGCAGTAAAGGTATTAAAGGCTAAATCCAGGAAAGTGCGGGCCTGACCCGAGCCTACGTTGTAAATGCCGCTGTTCTGGCGGTGGTGCATTAAAAAATATAGAATATCTACTACGTCTTTTACGTAAATAAAATCCCGCTTTTGTTCACCGTCGGCAAAATCAGGGTTATGTGATCTAAATAATTCCAGCCGACCCCGGTCCGAGATTTGTTTGTAGGCGTGGTAAACCACCGAGGCCATCCGGCCTTTGTGGTATTCGTTGGGGCCATATACATTAAAGAATTTTAAACCCGCCCAGAAAAAAGGTTTCGCGGTTTGGGCCAAAGCCCATTTATCAAAATCATTTTTAGAATCGCCGTAAGGATTAAGCGGCCGGAGCAATTCAATAATATTTTCATCGTCGTCGTAGCCTAATTTACCGGCACCGTAAGTAGCCGCCGACGAGGCATAGACTAGCGGAATCTGGTACTCGCAACAGGCCAGCCATACTTTTTTAGAATATTCTAAGTTAAGCAGGTTTAAAACATCGCGGTTGGTTTCGGTCGTATCGGTGCGGGCACCCAAATGAAAAATAAACTCTACTTCTTCGTAGTTCTGGTCTAACCACGCCGGAAACTCCATACGGTCTACAAAAAGCTTTACTTTTTTACCTTGCAGGTTAGCCTCTTTTTTGGCGACCGAAAAATTATCTACTACCACAAGGTCGTTAAAATTATCGGCATTTAAGCGGGTAACAAGGCAAGAACCAATAAAGCCAGCGGCACCGGTTACTACTATCATAGTTTATGTTATAAGGGTATCTGAATAATTGCGCTAAATTTACAAAAAAAACCGTACAGCCATTTTTTTGGCCGGTATTGCAAGCTTTTTTAATTTGTTTAAATGTTTTTATTTTCTTTATACGCCCGGGGCCGCTTTTTATTTTTACTATTTACGCTGGGTTTGCTTTTTGGGCAACTGGCCTGCCAAAGCCGCAAAGCCCCTGAGACTGCTGTTGCAACCATTACCGTTACCGACGACTTAGGCCGAAAAATTATTATACCGGGTAAGCCCCAGCGCATAATGGCATTGGCGCCTTCGGCTACCGAAATGCTATACGCCGTTGCCGACGAAAAAACCATTATTGGCCGTACGCAAAACTGCGATTATCCGGTATGGGTAAAAACAAAACCAGAGGTAAATAATTACCCCATGGACTACGAGCAATTAATTTTACTTAAACCCGATTTAATATTTACGGTAGAAGGTATTACCTCGGCAGAAGTTGCCGCCAAACTACAAGAATTAAATATTCCGGTGTATTACCAATCATTTACTACCGTTACCGATGTTTTTAGGGGCTTAGAAGATTTAGGCCGGATTTTACACCGTGAAGAAAAGGCCCGGCAAGTGGTAGATTCTTTAAAAGCAGAATTAGCTGCCATTGAAGTAAAACCGGCCGCTGTTAAACCCAAAGTGCTGGCCATAACCTGGCAAGATCCAATTTTTGTTTATGGGCAAAATACCCTTTTTACCGATAAACTTCGTTACCTGGGTGCGCAGAATGCCGTTACCGAAGTATTTGCCCAGCCGTACCCCGCTTTAACCCGCGAATATATCTTGGCCCTAAACCCCGACGTACTTATTGGCGGAGACCTGGCCGAAATGGAGAATACTTTTTTTAGTAAATACCCGGAGTTAAAAAAAATAAAAGCGTATCAACAGAAAAAAATATTTGCGGCTACCGATAATTTAATGTCGCGGCCCGGCCCGCGGGTGGTGGCGTCTATCCGGGAACTGAAATCTTTTCTGCCTTGAAGTCTTTGAAGCTCTTATTTATTTTAATGGCGGCGGTGCTGCTGGTATTGGCCGTAGCCGTGGCGGGCCTTAGCATTGGTAGCTTTAAAGCTTCTTTTATGCAAATTACCGAAGCACTCTGGCACTATGATGCAGCAAACCAAACCCACTTTGTTATTCTGCAATTGCGTTTGCCCCGGTTGTTATTGGCCTTGCTGGTAGGCGGTTCGCTGGCTTTTTCGGGTTATATTATGCAGGCCATGGTAAACAATGCCCTGGCCGACCCTTATATTTTAGGTACGGCTTCGGGCGCTTCGCTGGGGGCTTCGTTAAGTATAACCGGTTTTATTGCCACCACCTGGGGCAGTTTTTATTTGCCACCGGTTTTTGCCTTAGTGGGGGCTTTTGTAGTTACTTTACTTGTAATATTATTGGGGTACCGCAAAAGGCAAATTATTCCGTCACAATTATTATTGGCCGGTATAGCTGTAAGCTCTTTCCTGACGGCTCTGGTTAGTTTATTTACTTTTTTATCGGGTTCCGAAGGGGCTTTGCGCTCTATTTTGTTCTGGTCGATGGGCGACTTTGGCCGGGCCAACTGGAATTTGCTGCCTTACCCGGCAGTGGCTTTGCTGCTAGCTTTGGGGACTTTCTTTTTTATGCAGAAAGAATTGAATATTTTGCTGCTGGGTGCCGAACGGGCTGAAACCCTGGGAGTGCCGGTGGTGCGTACCCGGTGGCTGATGTTATTGGTCGTGTCGGTTCTAACTGGTTTTAGCGTGGCGCTGGCGGGTTCGGTTGGTTTTGTGGGCTTAATTGTGCCGCACGTAACCCGTAGCTTGCTGGGTTTAACGCATAAATTTAATTTATTGCTGTGCACTTTGCTGGGCGGAACCTTTATGATGAGCTGCGATATTTTGTCGCGGTTAATATATCCGCCGGCCGGTTTACCAATTGGTATTATTACTTCGTTCTTTGGTGTGCCTTTCTTCGTATATTTGCTCCTGAAAAAGAGCTATAAATTTAATTAATGGTTTACTTAAGCAGATTAGAGCATTTTAATGCAGCGCATAAGCTGTATAACCCCAACTGGTCGGAAGAGAAGAACAAAGAGGTGTTTGGGCCATGTTCTAACGCCAACTGGCACGGACATAATTACGACTTAATTGTAACCGTAAAAGGCCAGCCCGATCCGGAAACCGGTTTTGTAATCGACCTGAAAAAATTAAGTGTGCTTATCCGGCAACATATAATAGAAGTGGTAGATCATAAAAACCTGAATATGGATGTACCTTTTATGCAGGGAAAATTAGCCAGTACCGAAAACCTGGTAATTGCCTTTTGGCAAATTCTGGCGCCGCTTATTCCGGGTATGTCTTCGGCACAACTGTATTGCCTGAAACTGTACGAAACACCCCGGAACTTTGTAGAATATTACGGGGAGTAGTTTTAAATTGCTGGTAATTGGTTGCTAACTGTTAAAAATATCTCTACAGAATACAAACAACCAATCAGCAGCAACAAACAATCTCTAATTCATAATTTCTAATTTCTAATTTCTAAAGATTGAAATATTACCTCATTGCCGGCGAGCGATCCGGCGATATGCATGCCGCCAGCCTGATGCAGGAGCTAAAAGCAAACGACTCAGCGGCTTCTTTCCGGTGCTGGGGCGGCGATTTAATGCAAGCAGCCGGCGGCGATTTGGTAAGGCATTACAAAGAGCTGGCTTTTATGGGTTTTGTAGAAGCGGCGGCCAATACCTTTAAAATTATCCAGTTCTTACGCGAGTGCAAAGCTGATATTTTAAAATATCAGCCCGATGTGATAATATTGGTTGACTATGCTGGCTTTAACTTACGCATTGCCAAATTTGCAAAAGAACAAGGCATTAAAGTTTTCTATTACATCTCGCCTAAAATTTGGGCCTGGAACCAGGGCCGTGGTTATACCATTAAAAAACTGGTAGACCGCATGTTTGTAATTATGCCTTTTGAAGAGGCTTTTTACCAGAAATTCGAATACAAAGTAGATTATATTGGCAACCCCATTGCCGATATGGTCCGCAACCACCAGGCCAGCCCCGACTTCAGACAACGCAACCAACTTAATTCTAAACCCATAATTGCGGTACTGCCGGGTAGTCGGAAACAGGAAATTGAAAGTATCTTGTATATTATGCTGAGTGTGTTGCCGGCTTTCCGGGATTACCAGTTTGTAGTAGCGGCGGTTTCCAATTTAAACCAAAACTATTACGAGAATTTTAACCGCGATGCTAATATTAAAATTATATACGACCAAACCTACGACTTGCTGGCCAATGCCGAGGCGGCGTTGGTAACATCTGGTACTGCTACCCTGGAAACAGCTTTATTTAACGTGCCGCAAATAGTTTGTTATACTACCAGCTTAATTTCTTACTGGATTGGCCGGGCTGTAATAAAAGTACCTTATATATCGCTGGTAAATTTAATTGCCGAAAAACCCGTTGTAAAAGAGTTAATTCAGAGTGACCTTACCGGACGCAATATTATCTCGGAGCTGAAAAAAATATTGACAGATCAGGCCTATATTCAGGAACAAAAGGCCGGTTACCAACAAATTCGGGAAAAGCTGGGCGAAGCCAACGCTGCCAGTAAAGCCGCCGCACTAATGGTTGATTATCTTAAAACAGATAAAGCAGACGTTTAATAAAATAAATATTACTCTCTTAAAACAGCGGCGGCTCTGGAAATCCAGAGCCGCCGCTGTTTTGTAAACTATTCTTATTAAATTTTAAATATATACTCTATTCTTCATTTTGATTGCCCAAAGCAAAGCCTTTATAAACGAACATCAAATAGCGAATAAAGACCTAAGCCACCCGCAATTTTTTCAGCGATGATTTTTCGAACTGGGTGCGGGCATAATCCAGGTCAATAACCAATTCGGTAATGGTGCTTTGGGATGGCAGCTCAAACATGGCTTCGTTCATAATGCTCTCGCAAATAGAGCGTAAACCCCGGGCCCCTAACTTGTATTCGGCGGCTTTATCTACAATATAATCCAGGGCTTCGTCATCAAAAGCAATGGTTATATTTTCCATTTGGAAGAGGCGCTGATATTGTTTCAGAATAGAATTTTTTGGTTCCGTTAAAATTAAACGCAGCGTGCTCTTATCTAAGGGGTTCAGGTGGGTTAATACCGGTAAACGACCAATTAATTCCGGAATCAGACCATAAGATTTCAAATCCTGGGCCGTAATATATCTTAGGTAATTATCTTGCTCGGCAATAGCATCCAGCGACGATTTGGCAAAGCCAATGGGTTTGGCGTTTAAGCGGCTTTTAATAATCCGTTCGATACCCACAAAGGCGCCGCCGCAAATAAATAAAATATTCTCGGTGTTCACCGAAATCATCTTTTGTTCAGGGTGCTTGCGGCCGCCTTGCGGTGGCACGTTTACCGAAGTTCCTTCTAATAATTTAAGCATGGCTTGTTGCACGCCCTCACCGCTCACGTCGCGGGTAATAGAAGGATTATCGCTTTTACGGGCAATTTTATCAATCTCGTCGATGTACACAATACCGCGCTCGGCGGCTTCTACGTTGTAATCGGCAGCTTGTAACAAACGGGTTAAAATACTCTCCACATCTTCGCCTACGTAACCGGCTTCGGTTAGTACGGTGGCATCGGCAATACAAAACGGTACCTGCAAAATACCCGCCAGCATCCGGGCCAGGAAAGTTTTGCCCGTACCGGTTTCGCCTACCATAATAATGTTCGATTTCTCAATTACCACATCATCCGATTTGGGTTGTTGCATCAATCGCTTGTAGTGGTTATACACCGCCACACACATTACCCGTTTGGCTTCATCCTGGCCCACCACAAACTGGTCCAGGTATTCTTTCATGTCGCGGGGTTTAATTAAATTAAACTTAGGCGTTTTACCATTGGCGCGAATCTTATTTTCTTCATTCAGGATTTGTTGAGCCTGACCGATGCATCGCTCACAGATATGGGCATTAATGCCCGAAATCATAACGGATACTTCTTTTTTTGTTTTGCCACAGAAGGAGCAGGTAATTTCGGCCATAGGGTATTTTATATAAAAATTATACTATAAATAGAGCTTTCTAAGTTTAACTACTGCAAATGTACAAAATTGTAAGATTACGTGGTACATACCTAAATAAAATGCTTCTTTACTAACTACCTGAAAACCAGTAAAGATATCCACAAAATAAAAAATGTTATATTTTATATGTGCTTGAAATTCAGTATTTTTGCTTGTTAACTATTGTGGATAAGTTGTGGATAAATTTTATGTAATTTTTTTAGTTACTGCGTTAAATTTACCGTAGTATGGAACTTCCCTGCCTGGTAACTGTGTTTTGGATACGTTTAAAGTTTTAAAAAATTGAATTTTTCCGGTATTACCCGTCAGCATATTTTACAGGCCATTCGTGAAATTGATGTGCACCGCCCCGGGCTACGCGCCTCTACTATTTACGAAGTGGTATACCAGGGCAAACGGTACCCGCCGCTGGAACTTATGCGCCTGGCCCACAAGCTGGCACATGGTACCGCCGAATGGGCCGTAGCGGCTGGAGTAGCTACCAACAACTACCTGGAAAAACTAGGCTTTTCAGTAATTCAGAAGCGCTCGGGGGTACAAAACCCCCCCGCCGACGAAGCTTTACTGGTATTGGCCGAACCACAAACCCTGGCCTTACCTGAGCAGCCGGCAATGACCAAAACACCCGTTGTATTGCGGGAGCCAACGCCCGTTTACCAAAAGCCTAAACCCAATGCTGAGAAATATTCAAGGAAGCAAGCCCTGGCCGAGTTGTTCCTAGCAGAAGCCCAATTGGACAAAATACGGATAGCCCTTAGTCAAAAAAAGAACCTGATTTTAAGCGGGCCACCCGGTACCGGCAAAACTTTCCTGGCCAAACGCCTGGCTTATTTACAAACTGGCTTTGCTGGCGGCGAAAATATTCGAACGGTACAATTTCATGCCAGCTACGCGTATGAAGATTTTATTATGGGGTACCGGCCCGATGCTAACGGTAAATTTATGCTGCGGCCAGGGGTGTTTTATGAATTTTGTCAGCGGGCTTTAGCTAACCCCGACGTACCTTATGTTTTTATAATTGAAGAAATTAACCGTGGCAACCTAGGCAATATTTTTGGCGAACTTTTGCTGCTGCTGGAAGCCGATAAACGTGGGCTAGCGCATGCGGTTGCTTTACCCTTTGAACAAAATAAAAGCCATACGCAGTTTTACGTGCCGGAAAACCTGTTTTTAATTGCCACCATGAATACAGCCGACCGCACGTTGGCTCCGTTAGATTTTGCTTTGCGCCGCCGGTTTGCTTTCCAGAAAATGCAGCCGGTATTTAGCCTGCTATTCCGGCGCTATCTAGAATACCGCAACACCCCCGACGATCTAATTGATGCCATCACTAACCGGCTGACTCACTTAAACCAAATGATTGCGGCTGATAACCAGTTAGGCGAGGGCTATTTAATTGGGCATAGTTACTTTTGTAATCCGCCCAGAAATGGGGGCAATGTGGCCTGGTACGAAGCCGTAGTTGAGAATGAATTGGCGCCGTTGCTAGAAGAATATTGGTTCGATAACCCTACTCAGGCCCAAACTGCTATCCGATTGTTGCTGGATAATTAATGTATGGCTATTCCCATCCAGAATATTTATTACCTGCTTTGCTACGCCTGGCAGTTGTGGGACGAAAATGAAGAACCAGTTGTAACGGCTACAGTATCTGGTGATAAGGTGTTGCCGCTTTTAACGGCCATGCTCCTGAAAAATACTCACCGGCTTTTGCGGCAGGGCTTGGCCCAACAATATTTGCGTACAACAACTACCCTAAATACTTTGAAAGGCCGGGTAAACCTAACGCATTCGTATAAAGCAGATTTATTGCGGCAAGGCAAAGCACAATGTACTTTTGATGAACTTAGCCCGGATATTTTACCTAATCAGATTATAAAAGCCATTCTGGAAAAGTTGTTGGCTACACCAGATTTGCCGGCTAAATTGATTGTAAGCGTTCGGCAACATTACCGGCAATTAGACCAGGTAACTGCCGCAAAACTTTCTGATAGCCTTTTTGCGCAAATTCTGGCGCCGGTTAGAAATAAATATTACCGGCGCGCCTTGCTGTTGTGCCAATTGCTTTACCAAAATCTTTTGCCGGAACCAGGCGGAGATACTTTTACTTTTAATAATATATTAGCCGATGAGCGGCAGATGGGGCGGTTGTTTGAGCTTTTTGTCCGTAATTTTTTGCAGCAGGAGCAGAACACATTTCAGGTAAAATCCGAAAGAATTTTCTGGCAAACCGAGGTTGATTCAGTAGCGGCTGCGGCGTATTTACCGCAAATGGTAACCGATATTTCGCTATACGCAGCTAATCGGCAATTAATAATTGATACTAAATTTTATAAGCAGGCGCTGGTGCAACACTACAATAAGCAAAAGATTATTTCGGGCCATTTATATCAGTTATTTGCTTATTTAAAAAATCATCCGTTTACGCTAGCCGGCAAGGCTGTAGAAGGTATTTTGCTGTACCCGGTAACTACCCAGGAATTGGATTTAAATTACCAGCTACACGGCCACCGGGTAAGTATTAAAACCCTGAACCTGGCGCAACCCTGGTTAAATATTAAGCAAGCTTTATTAAATTTAATTGCTTAAAAAAATAAAGCCCAACTAATAATAGTCGGGCTTTATCATTAAAAAGAAATATTTTATTAGCTCACGCTCCGGGTTAAAACTTCATCAATTAAGCCGTATTCTTTGGCTTCGTCGGCTTTCATCCAGTAGTCACGATCGGAGTTGTCGTGTACTTCCTGGTAAGTTTTGCCGCTGTGCGAAGCAATGATTTCGTAAAGTTCTTTTTTCAGTTTCAGAATTTCACGGGCGGTAATTTCAATATCCGAAGCCTGACCTTGTGCACCACCCATTGGTTGGTGAATCATGATGCGGGAGTGCGGCAACGCCGAACGTTTGGCTTTAGCGCCACCGCATAATAATACGGCACCCATAGATGCAGCTAAACCGGTACAAATGGTTGCTACATCGGGTTTTACGTACTGCATGGTGTCGTAAATACCTAAACCGGCATATACCGAGCCGCCAGGGCTGTTTATGTATAATAATATATCTTTTTTCGCATCCGACGACTCCAAAAAGAGCAACTGCGCAGTAATAATATTGGCAATAAAATCATCTACCTGGGTGCCCAGGAAAATAATGCGGTCCATGATCAGGCGCGAGAAAACATCAATTTCCCGGAAGTTAGTTGGCCGCTCTTCAATTACGGAGCGCGTCATGCTTTCTATCCGGTGCATATTGGTAGAGGCTTCTACGTGGCTTAAATATTGATCAACGCCCAGACCACTTAATCCTTGGCCTTTCACGGCAAATTTTCTAAATTCTTCTTTATTGTACATCCGATATCAGTGTTTATAGATGAATAAATACGTGTAGTAAGAGCAATGTTACATAAATCGTGCGAAAATAAAAAAAGTCCTTGGTTAAAGGACTTTTTTCGGAAACGGCGCAGGAAAGTTGTTATTCTCCGGCAATATCTCTAAATTCTTCGGCCGATACTGACTTTTCGACTACTGTAATTTTATCTTTGATAAAATCCAGTACGCGATCTGCCAAAATGGCCTCGTACTCATTTACGTAATTTTTACCGTTATTTTGTTTCAGGAAGCTGTCTACGTATCCGCTAATGGCTTCTTCCATTTCTTCGGTAGCGGTAGCCATGCCAAACTGGGCCAGCATTTTTTTCTTTGCCGAATCTACAACGTCTTCGTTGCTGATTTTAATATCGTTTTCTTCTACAACTTTGTTCCGGATCATCGACCATTTTAACTCGTCTTTGTAACGGTCTAAGTTCTGGTCAATCTGTTCGGCGGTTAGTTTACCTTCGTTGGCTACTAATAACCATTTTTTAAAGAATTCATCCGAAATCTGAATATCGGTATTGGCAACCAGCTTTTCTACAATATTGTTGCGCAGTAATTTTTCGGCTTCGGTGTTGTAGTTCTCGTTAAGGGTTTCTTTCACCTTGGCGTCAAACTCCTCGCGGGTACTTACAGCATCTTTACCAAATATTTTGTCAAAAAAGTCCTGGTTAAACTCGGCTGGCGTGGTACGGTTAATTTTCTCAACGGTAAACTGGAAATTGCCGGTCAATTCGGTAGCTTTTTGCTTGGTTACACCGGTAACGTGCGAAACAGCGGCGGTATCGTTGGCAAATATTTCCTGTAAATCAAACGTAAGCACATCGCCGGGCTTAACACCTATAAACTGCTCTTGCTTGGCTTTTACTTTATTAACGGGCAGCAGGGTAGTCGTAGAGAAATCGCCGTCTAATTGCTTTAACTCACCCGATAAATAATCATTTTCTTCCGAAGTTTCGGGGTTAGCGGTTTCGCCGTACTGGCGTTGCATGTGCTCGTAAACCTGGTCCAGCGTTTCGGCGTCAGCATCTACTTTGTAGCCATCTACGGTAATATCGGCCAGGTTTAAGTTAAAATCAGGTAAAATGCCCAGTTCAAAATCAAAAGCAAATTCTTTTTGGTTATCCCAATCAATGGTTTGCTGCTGGCTTTGGTCCGGCAAGGGCTCGCCCAAAATTTTAATATCGTTTTCTTTGATATAGTCATTAACCGACTTGGAAAGCAGGCTATTGATTTCTTCTACCAGAATGCCTTTGCCGTACATTTTCCGGATCATGCCGGGGGGCACTTTGCCCGGACGGAAGCCCTTGATTTGCGCTTTGCGGCTGTATTCTTTAATTTTTTCGTCAACCTTAGGCGCATAATCTGCTTCTTCTAACACTACGTGCAGGTTGGCTTTGGTGGCATCGGTTTGGTTTAATGTAATATTCAAGGCCTTAAATATTTAAGTTTAGTTTTAAAAAATAAACCCTCAACACGGGCGATGTTGAGGGTTTGCGTGCGGATGGAGGGACTCGAACCCCCATGCCGTGAAGCGCCAGATCCTAAGTCTGGTGCGTCTACCAATTTCGCCACATCCGCAGGCTTATTTTGAAATGGTGGGGCAAAGGTAAAACTTTCTGGGGTAATTGCAAATAAGGTTCCTAAATATTTTTAATTTGTTAGAGTAGAATTCTATACTTTTTAGAATAAATGCGGCCGTTATTTTGTTTAGGAATAAGAGTAGACGCTCTAATTAATTGTTTATCTCCTAGGCTTAACTAATTTTGAAGTATATTTTAGAAAGAGAAAAGCAGGAGCAGGTACTTTATATAATTACGGTTATGCGCGCTAACGATACCATTATAGACCCCGAAGTAGAACGGAAAGAAATTCTGCAGCATTACCGGCGTTTGTTGCGGCACGCCAAGCCCTTTTTAAAAGGGAATGATGCCAAGATTATAAAAAAAGCTTTTAATACCTCACTGGAGGCGCATAAAAATATGCGTCGTAAATCGGGTGAGCCTTATATTTTACACCCGCTGGCCGTAGCCCAGATTGCCGTAGAAGAAATTGGGTTGGGTACTACTTCTATTGTAGCGGCTTTGCTGCACGATGTAGTAGAAGACACTGAAATTGAACTAAGCGAAATTGAGCGTGATTTTGGCAAAAACGTAGCCCGCATTATTGAGGGTTTAACTAAAATTTCCGGCGTTTTTGATTATGGCACCTCACAGCAGGCCGAAAACTTCCGGAAAATGCTGTTAACTTTATCCGACGACGTGCGGGTAATTTTAATTAAGCTGGCCGACCGTCTGCACAACATGCGTACGCTACAAAGTATGCCCCGCGACAAGCAGTTAAAAATTGCTTCCGAAACCATGTATTTGTATGCGCCATTGGCGCACCGGTTGGGTTTATACGCCATAAAATCGGAGTTAGAAGACTTATATTTAAAATATACCGATTCCGATACTTACAAAGATATTTCGAATAAAATCCGGCAAACAAAAAATGCCCGGAATAAATTTATTAAAGATTTTGTATCGCCCTTGGAAGAAGAGTTAAAGCGGCAAGGCTTTAAATTTGAGATTAAAGGGCGGCCTAAATCTATTTATTCTATCCTTAAAAAAATAAAGAAACAAAACATTACCTTCGATGAGGTGTACGATTTGTTTGCCATTCGGATAATTCTGGATGTGCCACACGAAATAGAAAAAGCTGCCTGTTGGTCGGTTTATTCGATTGTAACGGATTTTTACCAGCCTAACCCCGACCGTTTGCGCGACTGGATAAGTACGCCCCGCGCCAACGGTTACGAATCTTTGCACACTACGGTAATGAGTAAAACCGGTTCTTGGGTAGAAGTGCAAATCCGAACAAAGCGCATGGACGATATTGCCGAAAAAGGTTACGCGGCGCACTGGAAATACAAAGACGGCAGCCAATCTAACGAATCGGGGTTAGATGTTTGGATTAACAAAGTACGCGATATGCTGGACACCAATGACTCCAATGCCCTGGAGTTTATGGATGAGTTCCGGAAAAACTTGTTTGTAGAAGAGGTGTTCGCGTTTACGCCCAAAGGCGATCTTAAAATTTTACCTGATAAAGCTACTGCCCTCGATTTTGCCTTTGAGATTCATACCCAAATTGGCATGCATTGTATTGGGGCTAAAGTAAACCAAAAGCTGGTGCCGCTTAGTTATAAACTGCACAACGGCGACCAGGTTGAAATACTCACCTCAAAAAAGCAAAAGCCTTCGGAAGAATGGCTTACCTTTGCTACTACTTCGCGGGCACGTTCTAAAATAAAAGAATTTTTGCGCGAGAACCGGAAACAGAAAGCTGAAGCCGGTAAAGAAATAGTAGAAAAACGGCTGGCGCAGCTAAATCTGGAATGTACCCCAGTTAACCTGAACCGGTTACTTAATTATTTTAATGTGCCGCATGCGCAGGAGTTCTATTACCGCATTGCCATTGGCAAAGTAGATGTTAAAGAAATAAACGAGCATATTTTCGATCCGGAATCGGACCGGAACCGCATGGGCCCCGAGCAAGCGCCTAACTTTGATAAAGAGGTGCAAAAAATTAGGGGTATTAGTTCAGATATGTTGGTGATCGGCGAGAAAACCTCTAAAATAAATTACAAGATTGCCACCTGCTGCAATCCTATTCCGGGCGACGATGTGTTTGGGTTTGAAACCGAAAAAGAAGGGATTCGGATCCACCGGACGTCCTGCCCCAAAGCGGTAGAACTCATGTCGAACTACGGCAACCGGATTGTAAAAGCCAAATGGACCGACCAATACGAACTGGCCTTTCTGGCGGGTATCCGGATTAAAGGTACCGACCGGGTAGGTATGGTAAACGATTTAACCAAAATTATTTCCAATAGCTTAAAGGTAAATATGCGGGCTATTACCCTCGACTCCCAGGATGGGGTTTTCGACGGTAAAATAATGGTTTTCGTAAACGATACCAGTCATCTGGAAAAATTAATCCAACGGCTGCAAAAAGTTAAAGGCGTTTTGCAGGTAGAAAGATTTGATTCATAGTTTAATCATTAGCTATTAGCTTTTAGTTATTTATGTATAGTTGATATTGCAATCAACAATTAACAACCAATCCTTAATAATAGTGTTAGACGAAAAGAAATTTGCGGAAGTAAGAAAAATATTTACCGCCTACTTAGAAAGCAAAGGCCTCCGGAAAACCCCGGAGCGCTACGCTATTCTGGAAGAAATATATTCCCGCTCGGGTCATTTTGATGTAGAGTCGCTTTACATTAGCATGAAAAATAAAAATTACCAGGTAAGCCGGGCCACCGTGTACAACACCCTGGATTTATTAGTAGAAAACGATTTAGTAAGCAAGCACCAGTTTGGCCGCAACCTGGCGCAGTACGAAAAATCGTACGGGTACCGGCAGCACGACCACGTAATTTGCACCGAATGCCATAAAGTAGTAGAGTTTTGCGATCCCCGTATTCACAACATTCAAACAATGGTGGGCGAACTACTAAATTTTCATATCTTGCACCACTCTTTAAACCTATATGGTATATGCGGCGATTGCCGGTCTAAAAACAGTGCAGCTTCTTTATGAAATTGAACCATTCTTTAGTTGATAAAATATTATTTGCCCGCCTGCAAGGCGATTTAATTGGCAGTCCGGATTCGCAACAGCTGGTAGAAGTAGTAAACCAAAGCCTGAATGAATCGATTGTTTTATGCGCCATTGATTTATCTAAAGTGCGCTTTATTAACAGTAGCGGCATTGGCGTGCTGGTGTCATTGCTTACCAAATTCCGGAACCGGGGTGGCGAAATGATTTTAATTAATCCGTCTGAACATATTCGCAAATTGCTCATCATTACCAAGCTAAACGCTATTTTTACTGTAGCCGATGATGATGCCCAGGCCGCTAACCTTTTAAAAGAATCAAAATAATATAATGGCAGTAGATATTTTAGTTGGCCTTCAGTGGGGAGATGAAGGCAAAGGAAAAATTGTGGACGTACTTGCCCCCACGTACGATATAGTAGCCCGTTTTCAGGGCGGTCCTAATGCCGGGCACACCTTGGAGTTTGGTGGTACCAAGCACGTATTGCACCAGATACCTTCCGGTATATTTCATGAGCACATTATTAATATAATTGGCAATGGGGTAGTGCTGGACCCGGTAATTTTCCGGACCGAAATGCAAAAACTCACCGACCGGGGAATTGATGGTTCCAAAAATTTATATATTTCCCGCAAGGCCCAGTTAATATTACCTTCCCATAAATTTATTGACAGGGTGCAGGAAGAAGCTTTGGGCGAAAATAAGATTGGCTCTACTTTAAAAGGTATTGGCCCAACTTATCAGGATAAAATTGGCCGGTTTGGGTTACGCGTAGGCGATATTACCGCGCCGGATTTTGAGCATAAATACAATACTGTTATTGAGCGCCACCAGAAAATTGTTGGTTTTTACGGCAAAGAGTTAGAGATATCCGAAGCCGAAAAAGATTTCTTTGCGGCGGTAGACTATTTGCGTACTCTGCGCTTGGTGGATAGTGAGTACATGATTAATGAAGCCATTGCGGCCGGTAAAAAAATATTAGCCGAAGGTGCCCAAGGCTCTTTACTGGATATAGATTTTGGTACCTATCCATTTGTTACATCATCTAACACCTTGGTAGCCGGGGCTTGTACCGGTCTGGGCGTAGCGCCCCGTCATATTGGCGAAGTGTACGGCATATTTAAGGCATATTGCACCCGCGTAGGTAGCGGCCCATTCCCAACTGAACTGCACGACTCGGAAGGCGAGCGCATCCGGAAGGCGGGCCGAGAATTTGGTTCTACCACTGGGCGGCCACGCAGGTGCGGCTGGATTGATTTGCCTACCTTGAAATATTCTATCATGTTAAATGGCGTAACCCAATTAAACATGATGAAAGCAGACGTGTTAGATGATTTTGAAGAGATTAGAGTTTGTACGCACTACCAAACACCATCGGGAGAGAGAATAGATAAGGTGCCGCATAATTTAGTAGATGAGGAGTTAACCCCGGTTTATATAACCTTGCCCGGTTGGAAAACTACCACTACTGATATAAAAGCCTATACCGACTTACCAGCTGAGTTCCGGTCTTACTTACAATTTCTGGAGAAGGCGCTTGCTGTTGAAATAACCATTGTAAGTGTTGGCCCCGATAGGGTAAGTACGCTGCAAAAGAAATAAACAAGAAGAATATTGGAAAAGGAGCAAGGAGACTTGCTCCTTTTTTATGTATAATGATTTAACAGTGTAATTTAATGTTGGTGCAAAACAGCCTTAAACGTATTTGCAGTTGTTGGGTTTAAAAATAATAAACCAGTTTATCAGTTACTTAGAGGAATATTGCAAAAAGAGTTAGGCGGGTATTTGGAAAGAATAAAAAGGTTCGTACCTTTGCAATCCCAAATCGATAGGAATTGGAATAAAGCAGATAAAAGGGCTTTAGAGAAGGTTTTAAGCATAAATTAGAGAAATCAGGAACCATAGTCTGGCTGGCTTTTGTTTAAGGAGGCAAGCTTAAGGTAGAAGGTGCTTTAACAAAACAGTTGCTGGTTTTATCTAACTATAATGCAAAAATAGTTTAAAGAAAAAAGCTTTAAAATATTTGTGGTAAATAGAAAAATTTCTTACCTTTGCACACGCAATAACAACAATAGGTTGTTAAGTAAATTCCTTAAAAAAAACTTTTGAAAATATTTGGGAATATTAAAAAGGTTTATTACTTTTGCACTCCCAAAACGACAGAAGGGAAAAAGAGTAGAGAAGGGGAGGG
>NZ_JBMQUD010000156.1:0-81712 GCF_057359045.1 Adhaeribacter sp. | reverse complement strand
GCCCAATAGAATCGAACAAAAACAAAGTATTGCCTAACCGGAAGATTACATTTTTAAACAGCAAAGTAGCCAAAAGGGCAACTCCCGTGGCCAGAAAATATTTACTGTCCAGCATCCAGAAGGGCGTTAACCCCAGGAGCAAATCCCGGGTGGTACCGCCGCCAATAGCAGTTACCAGGCCAATTATATAAGCGCCTACCCAATCTATGTTTTTACCAGCCGCTAACCGTATGCCGCTAATGGCAAATGCCAGGGTGCCGGTTAAATCAAGTATGGTTATAAAAATGTTTTCCAAAAGAATTATTAGTGAATGTATTTGTAAAAGAAATTATTCTCTTTCTATAAAGCATAAGGTTTACGAACGGGCTCGTGTATACCTTGCGCCTGGCCATCAGCCCAAGTATGGGGTAAAGGTAAAAATAAAATGGCAACCGCCGTGATTCACTTAACCAAGCAATTCCGTGTAGCTGCCGTTAGCAATTATTGCTATTTACTTTTTTGTTCATTTTCGGCCAATCTAAATCTCACTATACTTTCAACTAATTCGTGCGGGATATCATCAAAAGGAAATTGAACAGAGCCTTTTCCTTGCTTGTACTTTGAGAGCTCCTGCGCAAACTGGGAATGGCCGGTTGGGGTAGCATAAAACCCGATATGATTTTTGAAAGCGGCAAAATACACTAATGGTTTTCCGTTAGTTTTATAGGCAGGCATTCCATAAGAAATACTCTCTACGGCGTTTGGCGCATTTTTTATAACTATTGCGCGAAGCGCTTCCAAAATAATTTGAATTTCTTTTGGGAATATTTGAATGTATTCGTCAACAGTTTGAAAATCAACTTTCATCAGTATCTCTTTAGGCTATTTTCTAAATGACCGCTAACGTTCCGGGGCTTGACGTTCAAGCAAAATCTTAACCACAAAACTGCAAGCGAAGAACCAAATTTCAAATATATCAAAAAAGTTAAGGCGAGGCACAATGCCCCGCCTGACCGCCAAACCCATGTTACAGGCTGTGTTTTTTGTTACCAAGGTATTTCGCCTGTTTCGGGATTGGTTTCTTCGCAAAAGAATTTTCCGGTTACGCCGTCATTGCCAATTAAGGCATATTTTACAATGCGTTTTCCTGCGTCTTCTATTGTTCCTGTTCCACGATTGTTATTGAAATCAGTTTTAGTAAATCCTGGACTTACAGCGTTTATTTTGAAATTTGTGTCTTTAAATTCATACGCTAAATTCACGGTATACATATTGAGTGCCGATTTTGACGACAAATAAACGGCACCTTTGTGGTTATAGTATTTGTAAGTTGGGTCGCTGTGCAAGGTAATAGAACCTTGACTTGAACTTACCATTACAATTCTTGGTTCGTCCGATTTTTTGAGTAAATCCAAAAAAGCTTGCGTTACCCTAACTACACCGTAAACATTGATTTCGTAAACCTCCTTAAAAATTTCAACGCTTGTGTCTGCTGCTGTCTGCGGAATATAATTTCCGTTCTCGTCAGATTTTACACCCGAAATTCCCGAATTGTTTATCAAAACGTCTAACACGTCTGTCTTTTTACCAATCTCTAAGCGTGCATTTTTTACCGAATTGTCATCGGTTACGTCTATTTGAATGGCTTCTACATTAGTTAGTCCTTCGGATTTTAGTTTCTCTGCTGCTTTTTGTCCGTTTTCAAAGTTTCGGCTTCCAAGATACACATAAAACCCTTGTTGTAATAATTGTTTGGCAACCTCAAAGCCAATGCTTTTGTTCGCTCCTGTGATGAATGCTTTCTTCATTTTTTGTTGATTTAAAATTTGATACTTCAAAGTTGCTACAACAAAAAATGAAATGGTTTAACAAATGGTAAAAAGTGATTTTAGCGAATATTTTTCCTGATTCTGCTTAACGATTGTTGCGTAATTCCGAGATAAGAAGCGATGTAGGAAAGCGGCACCCGATTAGCAAGTGTTGAGAATTTATTCAAAAACGCCATATAGCGCGTTGTGGCATCTTCTGCAACCAATGAACTTCTTCTGTCCAATTTTTCTATTAATGCTCTTTGAAAGATCTTGTTTGAAATGTTGTCCCAACCGATAATTGTATTAGAAAGCTCGTCCCATTCCTGTTGCGAAAATACAATGAGTTTACAATCCGTAACCGCCTGAATATATTCTGTCATTGGCTCGCCTTTGTTCGGATTTGAAAACAAGTGGTTTTCGTCAACAAAATACTTTGTAATTTCTTCGCCTTTGTTGTTGTAATAGCAAATACGTAAAACACCCTCTAAAATATAAACGAATTGGTTAAACACTTTTCCTGCTTCTGCAAAGTAATCGTCTTTTTTAAGTTCTAATTCGGTAGTTTTACTTGCAACCAAGTCTATTTGCTGTTGGTTTAAATTCCCAAATTGCAATAAATAATTTATCAGTTCTTTCATTGTTGCAAAGTTACCAAAAGGCGTTAGTTATGATTTACCATTTGGTAAAAAGTGTTGGTTTGTCTTGCTAATCGTTACTGCCATTGTTAGGCGGTTGTCTGTCGGGATAACTTTTTTAAGGGTCGGATTGTGCGGTCGTCTAGCATTACCTGTAACGGTTGGGCTAAAAAGCGCTTTAGTGATTTTTAGGTGTGGTTATACAGTGTTTTTATTCCAAGCCCCAGAATTTCTAATTCCAATTAGGGACATTTTTAGAGCTTCTTCAAAATCTGTTGTTTCACCAGTTACATATGCATTTTCCCAAGGAGCATTTTCTTTAGGAATTAAATAATCTACTCTATAATTCCCCTTTTGACCAATAATTATTACAGACCAGTCACCTTCATAAGTTTCAGTTGCCATTAAAACAAGTCTGTAATGACTTGTCAATCCCCAAATTTCTAAGTTTGGTAACTTAAGTTCAATTCTTTTTATCCATTCCAACATAGCTATACCAATTTCTCTTGTTGTAAAGTCAGTATCTTGAGCTGCTGCTGAATAGAATTCAGTTACTTCTCTTTCTTGCTGGGATTTGCTGGAAATTATTGGCATTTAAATTTTGTATAACGTGCTGGGCTAAAAAGCGCTTTAGTGGTTTTTAGCTTGTGTTGGCGGAAGTTTACCATATTTTCCACCAAGGTTTAGGCTGATTCGTTTCGGAATCTGAACTCTGAGGAACTATAGTTTTTTCATCTGACTTCTGTTGAATTACAGTTTTATCATCTGGAAACCTGTCATTGTGAAACTGCAATACCGCTTTAAATAAATCTAAAACTTTAGTTTCCTTATGATAAAGTGTACTTAAATAAAAAGCGGTTATGCTTAATTTATTTTTAGAGAAGCTATTGAAATTCCTTTCAACGAAATCTAAGACTTGACCTTTAAATTTTGAATGGTATCTACCTAGTTTCAAAAGATAATCTAATGCAATATCACTTTTTTTGTTATCATCAGATAATATCATATTTTCTAGGTAAGCTATATTGCTATTTTCATATGCAAACCCGATTACAGAAGTTATGGCATGAAGAACGGTACTTTTGAGCTTTAAATCTGTATCCCCGAAACCTTCCTCATAAATATAAATATCAGAGACTTGATTTAAATCCTCATTTTTTACAATTTCGTCCATCCATACAAAAGCATCAACGGCCATAACACTTTTATCTGATTCTTTTCTTAATAGTATTTCAGAAGAATCTATTATTTTTTTATAAATATTAGAGTTAATTTCTTCTTTATTCATTTGGTTCTTCTTTAAATTACCGCCAACTACCTGATATATGGAGTTATTCCGTTTAGCCTATCATTTTTAGACGGATATATGGAATAAAGTTCCGGTTATCTGTACTTTGAATATAGCATGTTTATTCCGTTTATCCACCTAAAACTAACGGATAACCGGAACCGGACTAACGAATATACTATATAGAATTAAATATATAAGAGAAAAGACAGGATATTTCAGCGCATAAGGGTAGGCTTTTGCGGGTACAAATAAGTGCTTGCAAAAGATGATGTATATAGCCAGCACTAACGTATGCCTGGTAAATCTACGGTAGGCTCGTTTTTAGGTGGGTTGGTTTTCTTGGGCCAGTAATTGCTGTACGGCCACGGGTGCAAGTAAACTTTCGTTTCGGATTTTTTCCTGTAGTTTCATAAAACCGCCAATTAAAGCTTCGGGGCGGGGCGGGCAGCCGGGTATGTAAATATCAACCGGAATAATGCGGTCTACGCCTTTAACCACGTGGTAGCCTTGTTCCCAGTAAGGCCCGCCGCAGTTAGAGCAGTTACCCATCGAGATTACGTAGCGGGGTTCCGGCATTTGCTCGTAAAGCCGCCGGATACGGTCGGCCATTTTAAACGTAACCGTGCCCGAAATAATAATTACGTCTGATTGCCGCGGCGATGCCCGCGGAATAATTCCCAAACGGTCAATGTCATACCCCGACGACCAGGCACCCATCATTTCAATAGCGCAGCAAGCCAAACCAAACTGCATGGGCCACAGCGCCGAAAGCCGGGCGTAATTGAGCAGGTCATCGAGCTTGGCAATTATTATATTGCCTTCACCATCTTTGTCGCGGGTAAAACTCATAATATAGCTATTAGCGATTAGTGTTTAGCTGTTAGCTTAAACAATCAAATATTTACGGGTTCGGTATTTAAACATCTGCTGGTTTTTCTTTTTGGCGGATGCTGTATTGCCGTTCATTTACCTGTTGGTACAAACTGGCGGGTACCGGCGAGTGGCTGGTTGGTAATACAGGTTTGGGCTTAATCCAATCGAGATGGCCTTTAACCCAGGCGTAAGCTAAACCCAGGGCCAGAATCCCGATAAATAAACCCATTTCTACTAAAGCAAACCAGCCCCATTGGCCACCGGTAGCTTCTATTAAATCGCGCCGGCCAAAAACTACTGCCCACGGAAACATAAACGCCAGTTCTACATCAAAAATAATAAATATTAGTGCTATTACGTAAAACCTAGGGTTAAACTGCACCCACGAGGTACCTACGGCTTCTTCGCCGCACTCGTAAGTACTTAGCTTTTCGGCATTGGGTTGGTTAGGCCTAATTAAGCGCGCCGTAAAAAGCCCGATTATAATAAAGATGGCTCCTCCAATGAGAAAGAGCAACAGCGTGCCAAAATCAGAAAAATAACCAGGAGCCATGTGCGTTCGTTTACCGCTGCAAAGATAACGGGTATTATACGTTTTTGCTTTAAAAATATTGCCGGCGCCAGGTTAACTATATTAGAGTATGTTTAAATTTAGTAGAATCAGTCCAAATCCGTCATTCCGGAAGAATCTTCTGATTAGGTAACCCATAAGATTCTTCCGAAATGACGGAGATTAATGGGAGAAAGAGGCCATTTTATTCCGCTTTTTTAATTGTTTAATAAAATTAAAACAGGCTCTTTATTTATTGCTAAAACTACTTTTTTTTAAGTGGTTAGGCTAAATGGTTGTGTAGCCCAATAATTGCAGCTACTTACCTATAAATAATTTCTACCTGTTTTTCTAAATGAATAAAAGTGTTTTTTAACCGCGTAGCTTTTATATGGGCGCAACATTTAGCCCGCTATTGCTGTTTTATAACCAGCTTATTTATTACATATTTATATAGATATTCCTGCATAAAATACTTTAAAAGAACCTGAACAGATGATTACCGGACGTGTGCGTGCTCCCGAAATTAGTTCGAAGCACGATTGGCTGAACGCAGATATAAATTATTCCCTGAAAGATTTCCGGGGCAAAATTGTATTGCTCGATTTCTGGACCCTGGGTTGTATTAATTGCCAGCATATTTTACCTGATTTAAAGAAACTGGAGCAGGAATATCCTACCGAACTGGTGGTTATTGGCGTACATTCGGGTAAGTTCGATGCCGAAAAAAATCAGCATAGCATCCGGAAAGCCATTTTAAAGTATGGCATTGAGCACCCGGTAATAAACGACGCCGATTTTGAAATTTGGCGGCAATATGCCATTAACGCCTGGCCAACCGTAGTTTTAATTGATCCGGACGGAAATGTGATTGGCCAGAAAGCCGGTGAAGGCGTTTACGACGTAGTAAAACCCAACCTGGAAGGGTTAAAGAAAGACTTTGCCGCAAAACTAAACCCCGCAATATTCCCGTTTCAGCGGGAGCACGAAACTATTTTAAATACGCCCTTGCGCTTTCCGGGCAAGATGGTGGTGGCCGAAGACAATACGTTCTTTTTGTCGGATAGCGGGCACAACCGCATTTTACACCTAAACCCCGACGGCGAAGTTTTAGACATAATTGGCACCGGCGAAGAAGGTTTCGTTAATGGTAATTTTACGGAAGCTACTTTTAACCAACCCCAGGGCCTGGCTTTGCGCGGGCATATTTTATACGTAGCCGACACCCGCAACCATGCCATCCGGCTAATAGATTTGGTGGAAAAAGTAGTACTTACGGCCGCCGGCACCGGCGAAATGGGTTATTATTTTAACCAGGATAAGTACGACGAACCCGTAAACCCGAATAGCCCCTGGGACTTGGCCCTGGCCGGCGAGGTAATGTACATTGCCAATGCCGGAAACCACCAGGTATTGCGTATGGATTTGCGTACCGAAACCGTGTGGCGTTTTGCCGGCACCGGTCGCGAAGCCCTGGTAAACGGCCCTTTGCGCGAATGTAGTTTTAACCAGCCCAGCGGTTTGGCTTTGGCCGGTAATTTCTTGTACGTAGCCGATGCCGAGGCCAGTGCAATCCGGGTAATAGATTTGGCAGCAGGTACGGTAAATACCCTGGTAGGGCACGGCCTTTTCGATTTTGGTGATTTAGACGGAGCCGCTCAGGTAGCCCAATTGCAGCACGCCGTAGGTATAATCTCTCTGGGTAGCAACTTGTACATTGCCGATACTTATAACGGTAAAATAAAAGTTTTGGACCTGGAGCGCAAAAGGGTTAAAACGTTGGTAGGTGGCCTAGACGAACCCAACGACGTGAAATTTATAAATGGTTTTATGTGGGTTACCGATACCAACCACCACCAGTTGCTAAAAATTAACCTCGAAACCGGCGAAAAGCATCTGGTCCCAATCCTGATGAAATAAATTATATCGTTAATTCCTTTAGCTGAATGGAAACCCCAAGGCTTATCTATGCTTTGGCCGGGTTCCTTTATTTAGTATCCTGACGCTAAGCCACAGCATCTAAAATTAATCGCCTATATTAGCGGTTGTACCCGTATAATATTAGCCGGGTTTAAACGTGAGTTGTATAAGTAAAATATTTATTTACTTATTCATAAGTGAAGGTCTAATGTTTAAAATCTAGCATCTAATATCTAAATATAAAACCAATGTCGTTGTTATTTCAGGATTTTGTGAGTTGGGCGAAACACTGCCAGGCTACACAAGAACCACTTTACCAGGCCGTACTTCAGTACGAAATAGAACAGAAAGGCCGTACCGAAGCGTATATCTGGGAAAATATTTCCCGGGCTTATGATGTAATGCGCGATGCTGTTAAAACCGGTTTAACCCAAAACATGACTTCGCGTTCGGGCATGGTAAATAACGGGGCTAAAAAAGTAGCCGCTTCGCCGGTAGTGGTGTTGTCGCCAGATTTTCAGTTGCTCATTGCCCGGGCTTTGGGGGCCAAAGAAGTAAACTCCTGCATGGGGCGGGTAGTGGCGGCCCCTACGGCAGGCGCTTCCGGCATTTTGCCCGGTATTTTAACTACCCTGCAGGATATTCATAAAATTGAGGACCGTAAAATACACGAAGCTTTGCTGGTAGCGGCTGGTATTGCTTTAATTATAGAAGAAAATGCCTCGTTGGCTGGTGCGGTAGGTGGTTGCCAGGCCGAAACCGGCAGTGCCGCCGCCATGGGGGCCGGGGCCATTGTGTATTGCCTGGGCGGTACGGTGCAACAGGTATTTAATGCAGTAGCTATTACCATCCAGTGCATGTTGGGGCTCATTTGCGATCCGGTAGCCGGTTTGGTAGAAGTACCCTGCATTGTGCGTAATGCCAGTGCGGCTGCCATTGCTTTTTCATCGGCGCAAATTGCCATAGCCGGTGTAGACCCAGTAATTCCGGTAGACCAGTGCGTAATGGCGCTGGGCGAGGTGGGGCAGAGCATGGAAACCCGTTACAAAGAAACCGCTCTGGGCGGATTGGCCAATACGCCAGCAGGCCGGGCCATTGAAAAACAAGTGCTGGTGCAAGATATTCAGATATTGCCCGATACGGCCCCGGAATAAAATTATTCCGGTTTACGGGCCGGCAATTCTGGTTGGTTTTTATATACAATGTAAGAATACACTACCGGTACTACGGCCAATATACCAATGTACACAAAAAATGCCCACGGGTGATTTTTCTCCCAAAAGTTGTACAAAAGCATCAACAAGGAGCTTAATACCCACAACGATGCCGTAAACCGGTGCGTTTTCTGCCAAACGTAATCGCTGCTTAAAGTCCAGGGTGTTTTTATGCCAACAAAGTAATTGCGCCGTACGGTACCCAGGTAATTGCCTAAAATTAAGAAAAGCCCGATTACCCCGTATCTAATTACCAAATCGGCCTGAATTTGGTAACCCAAAGCGATAAAGCCAATCAGCATAAATAAGTAAGTAAAAAACAAGTGCAGCACTATTTGTATAATGTGCCACTTGCTTTGAAACAGTTCGTAGTTCTGCCGTTTGGGGTCGAGGTGGGGCAGGAGCACAAATAACCCAAATAAAGCTACATTAATAGCCGCCAGGCCCAGCAGGCTTAATTTACTGCCGTAGCCATCTACTTCGCCGTTTAAGCTCCAGTGTATCGGAACCCGATTGGGTAAATCTTGCCAGAACATGGCCAGGAAAACAAAAGGTAAAGCTATTATTACCAGGCGCAAGCTTTCTTTTTTTAACCAGCTAAAATTTTGCATGTTAATTCTATTTAGATTTTAGTATATCCAGCATCCATTCTACCAGCTCTTCAAAAACTGTGGTATTAAGCGAGTAAGAAATAAACTGGCCCTGTTTTACTGCTATTACTACGCCCGCTTTTTTAAGTAAATCCAGGTGGTGCGAAATGCTGGGTTTACTTATCGAAAAAGCATCGGCTATTTCGCCGGCCGTAAGATCTCTTTCCCGCAATAAATCAATTATTTTGCGGCGGGTCGGATCGTCCAGGGCCCGGAATAAAGCGTTCATGTATTTAGATGTTTGTCTAAATGTCTAAATAAAAGCCTGAAATAGCAAATGTGTTTGGCCTAAGAGAGTAATAGCAGTTATAGTTGTTATAAGAGGAATTGTAGCGTTTAGCTTGGGTAAGGGTAGTGGTTTATTCTATGGCTAGTTTAGAAATATTATCGGTGAGTACGCCATCTACCCCACTAGCCAGGAGGTCGTTTATGCTACCGGCATCGTTTACGGTCCAGACAAAGGTTTTAAAACCCCGGTTATGCAGGTGTTTTACAAAGCTTTTGGTCGCAAAATAACGGTGCGGATTAATGGCCGCCGCCCGATCGTACTGATCAAATTGACCCCAACGCAGGCGATGGTCGAAGTAAAGAGGCAATAACGGTACCTTACCAATAATGAGCTTATGCGTGGGTACAGCAAACTCATTTTTCCAGATATTTTGAAGGACTTCGTCGTAAAAAGATTGAATAATACACCATTTCTGAGCCCGGTTCTGATGAATCAGGTCGAGGGTTTTGGCTTCTATGCCGGTATAAAAATTATCGTTGCCCTTCTTGATTTCAATTAAAAGGTTTTTGCGGCCTTTTACTAGTTTAAGTACTTCGGCTAAAGTAGGAACCCGCTCATTTTGGTAAGTAGAATCGAACCACAACCCGGCGTCTAACTTTTTTATTTCGGCTAAAGTAAGGTCGGCAATGTCGCCTTTGCCGTTGGTGGTGCGGTTTACCGAGGCGTCGTGCATGAGTACCAGTTCGCCGTCTTTGGTTTGGTGTAAATCTATTTCAATAAAATCGGCCGGGCTATCCAGCGCTTTCCGGATGGCGGCCAGGGTATTTTCGGGGGCAACATCAGCCGCTCCGCGGTGTGCTACTAACGATACTTTTCTTTTTTGTTGTAATAGCTGTATTTTTTCGTTAGCGCCTGTGCTACAAGAAAAAAAATAAAAGCCAAGTAAGCCCATCAGCCCAAACACAAGGCCTGTACGGTATTTTTTTAACCATAATGTATGTAATTGCCCAAACATGATTACGCTATTGCCGGTAAGCAAATAAAAATAATTTAGATACTATATATTAATCAAAATTTAAATATTTTTTATAGAATAAACCAAATATAAATACAGGCTTTACACAGGTAAATATTATACAAAGCCTAACCTTAACGGTAAGCCAATATTTTACTTTTAGCAACTGGGCATTAGGTTAAATAGGGGCTAAGCGTACTACAAAATAATGGGCGGCATTGGGTTGGTAATTACACAAATAAAAAGCCCCGGTACTAATTACCGGGGCTTTTTATTATTTATGCTTTTGGTGCTCGTTCCAAAGGTCTTTAAATGTTTTGGACGGTGCTACCAGGGGTTCTCGTTTTTTGGTCCAGGTGTCTTTTAATATTAAACGTAAGCCGTAATTCTTAAGACCGGTAGGTACCAGGTTTACCCACTTTTTATGTTGCATGGCCATTTCCCATACCCGGAAAGTAAGTTTTTCCTGTTTATCAGCGTGCCCTTCGGCTACACTTTGCTGGCGGTTTAAAAGCAATAAATTATGCAGGTTAATTTTTACCGGACACACCGAGGTGCAGGCTCCGCACAAAGAACTGGCATAACTCAGGTGCTTGTTTTCGGCCATGCCGTTGTAATGCGGCGAAATAACCGACCCAATAGGCCCGCTGTAGGTAGTTTCGTAGGTGTGGCCGCCAATATTTTTGTACACCGGGCACACGTTCAGGCAGGCCCCGCACCGGATACAGTTCAGGGCTTCGCGTTTTTCGGGTAAAGCCAGTAAATCAGTGCGACCGTTGTCGAGCAAAATTACATACATGTCTTCGGGGCCGTCTTTTTCCTGGGGCTGCCGCGGACCGGTAAAAATAGTGTTGTAAACGGTTACCTGCTGGCCGGTGCCACTGGTAGAAAGCAAAGGCCAGAACAAATCCAAATCGGTGAGGCTGGGAATTACCTTTTCAATGCCTACAATGGCAATATGGGTTTTGGGGAAAGCCGTAGATAAACGGCCGTTACCTTCGTTTTCGGTAACAGCTACGCCGCCTACATCGGCAATTAAAAAGTTACCGCCGGTAATACCCACTTCGGCCGAGGTATATTTATCGCGCAGCAAACGCCGGGCCGTGAGTACCAGTTCCTGGGCATCATCGGTAGGGCGGATTTTAAGTTTCTGCACAAACAAATTGGCAATATCTTTTTTAGACATGTGCATGGCCGGCGTTACAATGTGGTACGGCCGCTGGTCGGCTAGCTGCACAATGTACTCGCCCAGGTCAGTTTCAATAGTGTCGATGCCGTGCTTACCCAAATATTCGTTCAGGTGGATTTCTTCGGTCGTCATCGACTTAGATTTTACCACTGTTTTTACGCGTTTGCGCTGCATAATGCGGCCAATTTCGCGTAAAGCCTCGGCCTGGTTTTGTGCCCAGATAACTTTACCGCCCCGTTGCGTAAAATTGCGCTCGAACTCGGTTAAATATTTATCAAGGTTATTAATTACGTTGGTTTTAATGTACGAGGCCCTTACCCGTGCCAGCTCGTGGTCCTGGTACTGGTGCAGGCCGTTTTTAACCGCCGCATTGTATTTGCCAATATTGTATTTTATTTTCTGGCGATGGTCCAAATCAAAGGCCTTGGCCTCGGAGTCCTGCAGAAACTGTTTTAATTTTAAACTCACTGTTCTTACGGGCTAGCTAAATTATTTTAAAATTGTTTTGAGAACCTGGGCCGGCAATATTTATCTGTTTAATTTAAAACTACCGTGGTAAACTTAAAATTAAGGATAATATTGCTGGCCTGGTTTGGCTGAGGTAATTAAATTTACTTCTCTAAATTGCTGAGCCGTTTGCTATTCATTAAAACTGATTAAAGCTACTTTTTATTGCTGTCTACTTTTATCCGTTCGTCGCGGTTAACTAATTCCCAGGCGGTGTAAAAAGCTAAACGCGTTACTTTTTCGGCACTCGGGAATAATATTTTATCTACCTCGTCGCTAGGTTGGTGGTAGTCTTGGTGCACGCCGTTAAAGTAAAAAATAATGGGTATGCGGTGCTTCGCAAAATTATAATGGTCGGAGCGGTAGTAAAAGCGGTTGGGGTCGTTCTCGTCGTTATAAGTATAATCGAGCTTTAAGTTTACGTGTTTTTGGTTGGCTTGCTCGTTTATTTGGTGCAGCTCCGAAGAAAGTTTATCGGCCCCGATTACATATATATAGTTGCTGTCTTTGGCTTTTTCGTGGGCACTATCCATCCGGCCAATCATATCAATATTGATATTGGCAATGGTGTTTTCCAGCGGAAAGATCGGGTTCTCCGAATAATATTCCGAGCCCAGTAATCCTTTTTCTTCGGCGGTTACGGTCATAAACAAAATGCTGCGGCGCGGCCCGTGGCCGGCTTTTTTAGCTTGGGCAAAAGCTTCGGCCATTTCCAATACCGCTACCGTACCGGAGCCGTCGTCGTTGGCGCCATTAAATATTTTATCGCCGGGTAAGTCGTTGTCAACGCCCACGTGATCATAATGGGCCGTAATAACGAGTACTTCGTCTTTTTTATCGGTGCCTTCTAAAAAGCCGAGTACGTTCTCGGTGGGTAAAGGCACAATATTGCGGGCGGTTTTAATTTTAACATTTTTGGCTACGGTAAAATTGCTGGGCGCCGGTTTATTGGCTTTGGTAACGGCCGCAGCGTAAGCAAATACTTTTTCGGGTGTGGTGCCCAGCAAAGCCGCGCCTATTGCCGGCGAAACGTAAATACTGGCCGTAGGGGTTTCTGCATCTTTTTCTTTTAAAGCAATGGTAGCCCGGTGCCCATAACTGCGGTAACGCTGGGTAGCCGTGTTAAATTCTTCGGCGTTGGTGCCGGTAATTACCACCACGCTCTTGGCGCCCAGTTTGGCGGCAGCATTGCGCTTGGTGCGCGGGTCGTTGCCCCAGTCCGATGCTTTGGGGGTGCCGCTTATCAGGTAGTTGCCGTTGCTGCTTTTGGGTTCGCCGGCCAGTATCACCACCATTTTGTCTTTTACATCCAGGTTGGTATAATCCGAATATTTAGGGTCGTTAATGCCATAACCGGCAAATACTACTTCGGCAACTTCTTCGGTTTGGTACGGCGAACTGCCCGACACAAAAAAGTCTTGCTGCATAATATATTTTTTGCCGCCAACGGTTAGGTAGCCTTCGCCCCAGGAGCTTTTTTCTAAGTCAAAAGATTGGTAAAACGGATTGGTACTGTTTTTTACCGGACCCATTAAACCGTGTTGGGTAAATTCTTTTGCAATGTAAGCAGCAGCCATTTTCTGGCCTTTCTGACCAGTATCGCGGCCTTCGTATTCGTCGGAAGCCAATATATGCAGGTGGCGGGAAAGATCGGCGGCAGTAATGGTGGTCGCATATTGTGTAGCCAGAGTGCTAAGCTCGGTTGCCGAGGCATTCGCATTAGTAATAGCGGTATTTTTGCCGGAACTACCGGTAATATTTTTGGTAGCACACCCGGTACCCAGGGCCGCTAGTATATATATAGATAAAAGAGAACGCTTCATGTTTGTTGTTTTGTTTGTTGTCTGTTTTAAGATTAAGCTTTGTAAATCAGTACGGAGGCATAAGCCGCTACACCTTCTTTGGTACCTACAAAGCCTAACTTTTCGGTAGTGGTGGCTTTTACGGAAATATCGTCTTCGGGGAGGTCCATTACTTGCGCCAGGCAGGTTTTTATAGCCGGAATATGCGGATTTACTTTAGGCTCCTGCAGGCAAACGGTAGAATCGATGTTGCCAATGCGGTAACCTTTTTGAGTGAGTAAATCTACTACGCGGCGCAGTAAAATTTTAGAATCGATGCCTTTGTATTGCGGGTCTTTGTCGGAGAAATGATAACCAATATCGCGTAGGTTAGCGGCCCCCAGCAATGCATCACAAATTACGTGAATCAGTACGTCGGCATCGGAGTGGCCCAAAGCGCCGTGCGTGTGCGGTATTTTTATTCCACCTAGCCAAAAATCGAGACCTTCGCGTAATTGATGTACATCGTAACCAAAACCGGTTCTTATATTCATAAAGCTTTTGTTGTTAATAATAATTAAAAAAATACCGGAAGCACCGGGGAATAAGTGTTGTTAAAAAATACGGGCCATATTGGCGCTAACCCCATCCTAAAAAATAATCTGCCCGGTATAACGGCAGCATAAAAAATATTGGGTTTAAACTAATTTTTAGGCTGAATATTTACTTTTTAACAAACAGTTATGTGCCCCTATAACTACCGGCATTTTTACTTAAACGCTGCCGGTAATGTATAATTGCCAAATTTTACCTCCTGTGGCTTACAGGCTTTCCGTTGCGGCCTCGGGCTGCGGTTCGGCGTAATAAAAAAGGGTGGCGCAATTGGTAGGGCGTAATATATTTTGGGCTTGCCGGCGAACTTCGTCGGTGGTAATGGCTTGTATCTTTTCGCCTTCCAGGTTTACCAGGTTAGCATCGCCAAGCAGTTTGCTGTGCGCCAGGTTCATGGCCCGGTTCAGCAGTTCTATTTCGGAAAATACAATCGACGATTCGGCCTGGTTTTTAACTTTGGTCAGTTCTTCTTCGGTTACAAATTCTTCTATTAAAATCTGGTTTATTTCTTCAATGGCGGCATTAGCAACCTGGGCATCTACGCCTTCGTTTAGGCGGCCTTGCACCACCAGTAAGCCCGTATCGTTAGAACCCGTACAAGAAGCACTAATCGAATTAAATAATTTTTGCTCTTTTACCAGCTGGCTGTATAACCGCGACGATTTTCCCCGGCCCAGAATATCGCCTAATACATCGACCGCATAATAATCGGCGTGGGTGCGGCCGGGCATTAGGTAGGTTTTATAAATACCAGTAAGCGGTACTTTGGCGGTATGTTCCTGTACCACGGCCTGGGTCCGGAGGGGTTCGGTGGGCAACTGGCGCAGGTATTTTTCGCCGGACGGAATGGGCCCAAACCATTTTTGGGTAAGTTCGCGGGCTTTTTCAAAAGTAATATTGCCGGCAATTACCAGAATGGCGTTGATGGGCGAGTAATGCTTCCGGAAAAAATTACGGACATCTTCCATACGGGCATCGGCAATGTGCGCAATTTCTTTACCAATAGTAGGCCATTTGTACGGGTGCACCTGGTACGACAACGGACGTAGCTTTAGCCAAACATCGCCGTAAGGCTGGTTCAGGTAGTTTTGTTTAAATTCTTCTATAACTACTTTGCGCTGTACGTTCAGGCCGTTTTCGTCGAAAGCCAGGCCCAGCATCCGGTCCGATTCTAGCCAGAAACCAGTTTCAATATTTTGGGCAGGTACAGTTAAATAATAATTGGTAATATCGGGGCTGGTAAAAGCGTTGTTTTCGCCGCCTACTTTTTGCAGCGGCTCGTCGTAGCTGGGTATATTTACCGAGCCGCTAAACATAAGGTGCTCAAATAAATGGGCAAATCCGGTCTGGGTTTCAGCTTCGTCTTTAGAGCCTACGTCGTACAGCACATTTAATACGGCCATGGGCGTGGTAAAATCTTCGTGTACCACTACACGCAAACCGTTATCTAAGGTAAATTCTTTATAATTTATCACTGAATTAAATCTCGCTTACTTAAAAATAATATTTTAGGGCCACCAAGGTGCTACAGGCCTAACCTTAAACGCAATAGTGCGGCCAAATTTGTACAAAAATCCACATTTAAATCAAGAGATTCAATATTTGGTGATTTTTACTTTAATTTTGATTTTCTTTTTAAGTTTATTCCATGAATTTTAACCGCAAACAATACACCGACGACGATTTACTGGCTTTATACCGGGGCATTTTGTTGCCCCGCCTGATAGAAGAAAAAATGCTGATTTTATTGCGGCAGGGCCGGATAAGTAAATGGTTTTCGGGCATTGGACAAGAAGCCATTGCGGTAGGATCTACGCTGGCGCTGGAGCCAGACGAATATATTTTGCCATTGCACCGCAACCTGGGGGTATTTACCGGCCGCCAGGTACCTCTGGACCGTTTGTTTGCCCAGTTTCAGGGTAAGAAAACCGGTTTTACCAAAGGCCGCGACCGCTCTTTTCATTTTGGTAGCCGCGAGCACCACATTGTGGGCATGATTTCGCATTTAGGGCCGCAACTGGCCGTAGCTGATGGTATTGCCCTGGCCGATTTATTAGATAAAAAAGAAAAAGTTACCCTGGTGTACAGCGGCGACGGCGGGGCCAGCGAAGGCGATTTTCACGAAGCCCTAAATGTAGCGGCTGTCTGGAGCCTGCCAGTAATATTTATGATCGAAAATAACGGGTATGGTTTGTCTACACCCAGCAGCGAGCAGTTTAAGTTTTCGAGCTTTATTGATAAAGGCCCGGCTTATGGTATTGATACCCTGCAAATAGACGGCAACAACGTGGTAGAAGTGTACGATACCATCCGGCAAACAGCCGCCAGCATCCGCAAAAATCCGCGCCCAATTTTAATTGAGGCCGTTACTTTCCGGATGCGCGGCCACGAAGAGGCTTCCGGCACCAAATACGTGCCGCAGGAACTCTTTGAAAAGTGGACGAAGAAAGACCCGGTGGATAATTTCAGGAGATATTTATTTGATGAAATGGTTCTGACACCGCGATTAGAAGCGTCTATTCACGAAGAACTTAGGGGAATGTTGGAAGATGGGCTGGAAAAAGCATTTGCCGTACCAATGCCCGAAGCGGATGAGGCGGAAGAAATAGCTGATATGTACAGGCCTTTTACCCCGGAAATAATAGAGCCGGCCACCCCGGCCACCACCGAGAAACGTTTTGTAGATGCTATTTCGGATGGGCTGCACCAAAGCTTGGAGCGCTACCCCGAACTGGTACTAATGGGGCAAGATATTGCCGAATACGGTGGAGTTTTTAAAGTTACCGAAGGTTTAGTGGAGAAGTTTGGCAAGGCCCGCATACGCAACACGCCGCTTTGCGAATCGGCAATTGTGGGCATTGGTTTGGGTATGGCGGTAAAAGAAAAGAAATCGGTCATAGAAATGCAGTTTGCCGATTTTGTAACCTGTGCCTTTAACCAAATTGTAAATAACCTGGCTAAATCGCATTACCGCTGGGGGCAAAATGCTGATGTGGTTATCCGGCTGCCAACCGGGGCGGGTACGGCTGCCGGTCCATTTCATTCGCAATCGAACGAAGCCTGGTTTTTTCATACGCCCGGTTTAAAAATTGTTTATCCATCCAGCCCGTACGATGCCAAAGGCTTGTTAAATGCCGCCATTGCCGATCCCAATCCGGTACTTTATTTCGAGCATAAACTATTATACCGCTCGGTAGCCAGCCATATTCCCGACGATTATTACACCCTGGAAATTGGTAAAGCCAAACTGGCCACCGAAGGCTCGGATATTTCGATTATTACTTACGGGATGGGCGTGCACTGGGCAACTCAATTACTGCAAACCATGCCCGAAGTAAGTGCCGATATTCTGGATTTGCGTACCTTGCTGCCCTGGGACCAGGAGGCTGTTGCCGCAACGGTAAAGAAAACCGGCCGGGTGCTTATTTTGCACGAAGATACTTTAACCGGGGGCATTGGGGCCGAAATCAGCGCCTGGATAGCGGAGCACTTATTCCGGTACCTGGATGGCCCGGTACTGCGGGTTGCCAGCCTGGATACTGCCGTACCGTTTGCGCCAGCCCTGGAAAAACAGTTTTTGCCGGTACAACGCCTGCACGAAAAAGTAGCGCAGCTGCTTCGGTACTAAGAGGTTCTTTACAACGTTTACTATAGGCGTATAGGTATATTTGGGTATTTAGGTATCCTTATTTTTTATTTGTATTTTTAGTATATTTGTATAATCAGATTTGTTTTGATAAAGGTAAAAAAGTTATTTCCGCTACTACTTATTACCATGTTGGTGCTGGCGGGTTGCCGCAGCGGTAAAATTCCTTGTCCTAAATTTGGCAGCGGTAAAAAACTGGCTTTTTTAAGTAGCAAGGGCAGCGGCGGTAAAGCCAGTGAGGGGCCTATGGGCGAAAAAGTTACCTACGACAAAAACGGACTACTTAAAAAAAATAAATACAAGTATTTGAGAAACAAACCCAAACGGAAGAAGTATAAAAAATAGGGTATTTTAAAGGTCTGGTATTATGCAAAAAACTTTTACACCGTATAAAAAAATTATTTTTACAGCCTTAGCGGGGTTAAGTTGGGTAGGGCTGGCAGCGCCGGCCTGGGCACAAACCACTTATACTACCCCCGCTAACTTAAAAGCCGAAGCCCGGAAGAATAAAAAAGAAGCGGCGGCCTATGCTGCTGATTATAAAGAATCGCATCTGAACGTAGCTAATTTTACGTATAAACGTGGTGTTGCCGGGCGCCGGGCTGTAGCGGTAGAAGAAGAACCTACCGATTATACTTCTGATAAAGAAATAAACGCCCTGTACGCATCGCCTAAAAAAGAGAAGAAGCTTTTAAAAGAGAAAAAGCGGAGAAGATAAAAGCTGAAATAATATTATGATTAACTGGAAGTCTTTAACCCAACAAGAACAGATACAAGAAATAATAGCCGAATCGAAAGAAACGCCGGTTGTAATATTTAAACACAGTACATCTTGTACCATAAGTGCTACGGCCAAAGGCCGGCTGGAGCGGCAATGGGCCGATGCTGGCCTGGAAGGCGTAAAACCTTACTACCTCGATTTATTAGCGTACCGGCCCATATCTAACCTGATAGCGCAAACTTTTGCGATAGAGCACCAATCGCCACAACTTTTACTTATTAAAGATGGCGCTTGCCAGTACGATGCTTCGCACTTAGGTATAAATCTAAAAGAAGTAAAGAAAAATATAGCGTAATTCAGCTATATTGTTTAAATTAGGTACAGCAACAGCCCACATACTAAGAGGTGGGCTGGTTTCGTTATCAGCAGTAACCGAGTAACTTAGGTGTACTTAAAAGTTACTGTTTGTTTGATATCCGGGTGCAGGCTAAGGGCTACCGGACAGGTGCGGGCTGCGTTTTCGAGCAAGGCCCGGTCTTTTTCCGAATAGTTGTTGGCCGGCATGGTAAAATGCAGGATTACTTCGGCTATCCGGCGCGGGTTAGCGGCCATTATCTTTGTTATGGCAATATGGGTGCCATCAATGTTTAACTGGTGGCGGTCGGCGACCATACCCATAATGGTGGTCATGCAGCTACCCAAAGCGGCACAAACCAAATCCGTCGGCGAAAAAGCTTCGCCGCGGCCATTGTTATCTACGGGGGCATCGGTTATAATGGTGTTGCCAGAGGCATTGTGGGTAGCGGTTGTGCGTAACTGGCCGGTATATTCGGTGGTAATGGTACTCATACGCTGCGAACTAACTTTTTTATAGTTCGTAAATTTAAATAGATTTAGCTAAATATTAAATTTATCTTTTGTGTTAAAACTTAGACTCCTCTTTTTTTCTTTTTTATGGGTAAGTACATCGGCCTGGGCGCAACAGCAGCAACAGCAGGACGAAGATGTTTACCGGCGGGAATTTAACTACGGAATTAATTTTAATTCCAACGGCGGGCTTATTGGCGGCGGAATGATTAAAGCTTCGCAGTATCTAAAACCAAATTGGTCTAAATTCTGGGCTTTGGAAATAGTAGAAGTAAAGCACCCAAAAGAAAAAGGTAACCGGGTGTACAGTCAGGATACCGGTAATTCTTTTATTTACGGTAAAAGCAATTATTTATACGCAATACGGCCAGAGTATGGCCGGGAGTACGTCTTCTTCCGGAAAGCGCCTGAATCTGGGGTGCAGGTAAATGGTATATTTGCTGGGGGGCCTACTATTGGCTTAATGGTGCCTTACCAGATTATTTACGATTATTCTACTGGCAGTGGCCGGCCGGGCAGCGGACTAGTAGATTACCGCACCGAGCAATACGACCCGGATAAACATAGCAGTAATGAGCGCATCCGCGGCAATGCTAATTTTTTATCGGGTCTGGGGCAAACCAATTTTAACCTGGGGGTACATGCCAAAGCCGGTTTAAGCTTTGAATACGGCCGCTACCGCGAGGATGTAACTGGCGTAGAAGTAGGTTTCTTGCTCGAAGCATATCCCAAAGAAATGGTTCTGGTACCACGGGCTACCAATAGATCCTTATTTTCTTCAGTGTACCTGGTGCTGTATTACGGTCGGCGGAAATAAGGAGCTGTATTTGCATTGATTTAGCAATTTTATACGCAAAAGAATAACCCCGGCTGGTAAATAATACCCGTTGGGGTTATTCTTTTTAAATAATATCTATTCATTTCTCAAGTGGCGGTAATGGGATGTAAACGCAACAGAACTTTTGTGCGCCATTTCTGTTTTCTATTTATGAATGCCTTGTGCAATCTTTCCGGACTCCTAAAGGTTGCATAGTAGACATTAACAGATATATGTTTATCTTTGTATTATGAATGAGATGGTACTATTACCGGTAATTCAGCCGGAAGCAGCCCAACCAGCCAGACCGCGCAAGCCGGATTGGCTCCGGGTTAAATTACCCGTCGGGAAAGAATATGCCCAGGTGCGTAGCCTGGTAGATCAATATAAATTACACACCATTTGCGAGAGCGGCAATTGCCCCAATATGGGTGAGTGCTGGGGGGCTGGTACGGCCACCTTTATGATTCTGGGCAATATTTGTACCCGCAGTTGCTCGTTTTGTGCTGTAGCCACCGGCCGGCCCAACGAGTACGATACCGATGAGCCGCGCCGCGTAGCTGAAGCCATTAAATTAATGGGGGTAAAGCATGCTGTTATTACCTCGGTAAACCGCGACGAATTAAAAGACCGGGGAGCCAGTATCTGGCACGAAACCGTGGTGCAGGTAAAGCAACTATCGCCCGAGACTACAATTGAAACTTTAATTCCGGACGTAAAAGGAAACTGGGAGGCCTTGTACACCATGATTTCGCCGGGGCAGGAAGTGGTATCGCATAACATGGAAACCGTGGGCAGCCTGTACCGCATGGTACGGCCCCAAGCCAAATACGACCGCAGCCTGGAGCAGATTAAACGCACCAAAGAGTACGGTAAACGCACCAAATCGGGTATTATGTTAGGTCTTGGCGAAACCAAAGAAGAAGTATATACCGCTATGGATGATTTGGTAGCCAATGGCCTGGATATTTTAACATTAGGGCAATATTTGCAGCCTACTAAGCGCCACCTGGAGGTAGCCGAATTTATTCACCCGGATTTGTTTGCGCACTACCGCGAAGAAGGTTTAAACCGGGGTTTAAAATACGTGGAGTCTGGCCCGCTGGTGCGCTCGTCGTACCACGCCGAGCGGCACGTACACGTTTAATATTTTTTTCTTTTTTTGTTTTTTTTAGAGCCTCTGCCCCACGGAGGCTCTTTTTTTATAAGTTGCCCAAGGGTAAATGTTAAATTGTATGCCGTTCTAAGGCAAAATGAGGGTGGTTGGGTCAGCTACAAACATGCCTACGACACTGCTAAGCGCTTTATCACAGTCATAAGCATCCGCCAACACCTAATTTAAAACTATAACCGTTTAGCCGTTACACTTTCGGGTACTTTGGCATTTACTTTTTTAAGCCAGCTATTTAGATTTAATTCTAGCTTTTTAGCCGCGTTGATTTTGCTATCGTAGAGGTTGTTTGCTTCAGTTGGGTCTTTTGCCAAATCGTATAATTCATTTTTTGTACCGTCGTAGTATCTTATCAATTTATAATTGCCAGATCTGATTATACTGTAAGGCGAGATGTCCTTTTCCCGGTAATGAGGAAAATGCCAGAACAGATCGCGGTTAAACTTATGTTTGTTATCCCGGAATAAAGGAGATAAGCTTAAACCATCGTTGCTGGGTTTGTTTCCTATTCCGGCGGCATCCATTATGGTAGCAAAAATATCCATCGTAATCACGGGCTCAGCTACCAATGTTCCTGCTTGGGTTATGCCGGGCCACTTAACAATTAGAGGTACCCGAATGCCTCCCTCGTACGGGTAACCTTTGCCGCTGCGGAGGGGCAAATTACTGGTTATAGGCAGCAAACCACCGTTATCAGAAGTAAAAATCAGCAGCGTATTCTGGGTTAATTTTAAACTATCTAAACACCGTACCAGTTTGCCCACATTATCATCTACACTTTGGATTAATGCTGCATACACCGGGTTTTTATGATGATTGCCCTGTTTTTGCTTATACTTTTCAACCAGTTCTTTTTTGCCTTGAATGGGCGTATGCACGGCGTAGGGATTCCAGTTAATAAAAAACGGCTTGCTCACATTCTTTTTTACAAAAGCGACTACTTCATCCCCCAAACGGTCGGTTAAAAATTCTCCTTCTTTCCGGGGCGCTAAAGTTGGGATATTATAGCTTTTCCCTTTGTTATTGTTTACGTAAGGATCAAAATAAGAAGGGGGCTGCCCCAAGTCGGAACCGGCAATATTTACGTCAAACCCCTGACTGGTAGGATACCATTTTTCGGGGCCTAAATGCCATTTACCTACGTGGCAAGTTGTGTATCCTTGCTTCTTCAGGTATTCGGCACTGGTTGTTTCGCTTTGTTCCAGGAATAATGGATTGGGCGGCGTTTTTAAGCTTTTACCGGTTTCACTCACGTATTCGGTTGGGTTTTTACCAGAAGCCGGCACCACTCCTCCCTGAAATTCGGCCCTAATCCAGTCGGTAATACCTATTCTGGCGGGGTACTTGCCGGTTAGGAGGGCCGCCCGAGTAGGCGAGCAAATGGCGGCGGCAGCATAAGCCTTCGTAAATTTAATTCCTTCCTGGGCCAGCCGGTCTATATGGGGGGTTTCGTAATAAGTACTGCCATAACAACCTAAATCAGACCAGCCCAAATCGTCTACATTAATAATAATTATGTTGGGTTTGGTTTTTGCCGCTTGGCCAATCACTAGCTCAGAACCTGCCAATATTAGTATTAAAATAGCAATCAAAAATTTATAAGTATTCATAAAACAAATGCTTTATACAGTTTAACTAAAAAGACTAGACTAACTTTTTTAGGCAATAAAATTTACCAGCATGGGGTAACTGGTAAAGCTGCCGAAAAATAAGCAGAAACATCAGTTTGTAAAATTTTATCTGTATCCTTCATTCTGCACCAGATTTGCATTGGCTTCAATTTCGCGTTGCGGAATAGGGTATAGAACATGGTGTGATTTCGCACTGTTTTTTCCGCGGGCTAAGGCACTGGAAATAAATTTACCGTGCCGAATCAGGTCTTCCCGACGCTTTCCTTCGGTAAAAAATTCCCAGCCTCTTTCCTGCAAGATATGGTCGCGGAAAGCTTCTTTGGTTGTAAAGTCTGACAGCTGCAGCACCGGCACCCCAGCCCTGTCCCTTACTTGTTTCAACAAGTCAACAGACTCGGCATTGGGACCATTAATTTCATTTAATGCTTCGGCCCGGCTTAACAGAATATCGGCATACCGAATGTAAGGTATATCGTTACCATTGTGTTCAATGGCGGCATTGGGGTCGGGGGTATATTTAAAGCTCCTGGCATTGTCGAGGGGTCTGCCCTGGGCGTCTTCCAGCAGCCGGATAAGAGTGCCTCTTGTATCAGTGTACTGGGTAACAAACATTTTTAATCTCCGGTCGCTACTGTTAAAAGATTTAACAAAGGCTGTATAGGTGCGAAACTGAGCCCCGTAGTTTATCCAGTTAGATTGAATAGGATAGTTGGGCGGAAAAGCATGGGGTATATAAACATTACCCAAACCCGGCTGCGGTACGTACGAGAAGCGATAAATATATTCATTGTTATTTTCGTTGGTTACCGCAAACAAATTTTCAATCTGGCCAAACAAGGTGTAGGCTTTTAAATCCATAACCTCTTTGGCTACATCGGCGCATGGTTGCCATTGTTTGGTATTTAAATAAAGTTTGCATAAAAGTGCTAAAGCAGCGCCCTTGGTGGCTTTGCCGTGCAGGTCTTGTTGTACCGGCAGGTTATTGGCAGCTTCCCGTAGTTCTTTGGCCAGAAAACTTACAAATTCAGTATTGCTGGGCTTGGCTGGTTCTAAGTTGTTGGTTTCGGTTGTAGTTACCAAGGGTACCGGGCCAAATATATCGTACAAATGATAATAAGCCGCTGCCCGTATAAATTGTGCTTCAGCGGTTAGTTGCGCCAGTCTTGTTGCCGATATAGATTGTACATTGCCAATATTATCCAGTAACGAATTGGCGTTACGAACCGCCCGGTACATACTGGCCCAATGATTTTGGAAGAAAGGATGACTGGGATCCCATTGAAAATTCATATAAACCACGGCTTCTCTTTCAAAACCGCCACCACTTTCCAGGGTTATATCGGTAGCGAACTCGTTTAAGCTAAAGAAGTAATCCCGGACAGAAGGCCTTAATTCGCTGTACGCCCCAATTAAAACCCGGTTAATGCCGTCTTCTGTTTTAAGCAGTTCGTCCGGCGCAAATTCGGTAAAAACTTCTTCTTCTAAAAAGCTCTGACAACCAGAGAAAAAGCTTAGCCCCCCAATAAGAGCAGCACTAAATACGTATTTATATATTTTTTTCATTTTAATATTGCCTTAGAATATATGTTTAGAAAAACAGATTAACCCCTAATCTGATGGTCCGATTGAGCGGATAGCTGTTGTAAGAAGTTTTTAAAACAGTACCACCCGACGCATTTGCATCCGGGTCAAAACCTTCAAAATCAGTCAGGGTGAGTAGGTTGTCGCCCGATAAATAAATAGAGGCATTATTTACTATTCCTTTTTTCTGCAGCGGTAAAGCGTAAGATAAGGTTAGCGTTCTTAGGCGTAAGAACGAGGCATCGGTAACGGTAATCGAGTTAACGGCCAATGCACCTCCATAAGAACTAGGGTTTATACCGGATGGATATTTTGCGCCGGGATTGCCGGGGCTCCAACGATCCAGATAATATTTGGCAATTCTATTCCGCTCAAAATTAGTAGGATACAATGACTCAATTATGTTAGCATCTAAAGCCTCTACACCTTTTACGGCCACTAAAAAAACATCCAGAGAAAGGCCTTTGTAAGAAAAAGAGTTGTTTAAGCCCAGGGTAAGACTAGGGAGCGGACTGCCTAATATTACTCTGTCGTCGGGGTTAATTACACCATTGCCATCCTGGTCTTTAAATATAGGATGACCGGGTTGGGCGCTAGGCTGCGCAGAACCAGCAATATCATCATTTTCGCCAAAAATACCCGTTATTTCGTAGCCATAATACGAGTTCATGGGCACGCCTTCCCGTACAATCGAAAAATTGTTCACAAACGTGGCTATGTTGCCCGAAATAATCTGGGGAATAAAATCCGGGAGCTGTACTACTCTGTTTTTTAAGGTGGATAAGGTTAGGGCTGTATTCCATTTGAAAGCACCTTCGGTATTAACTGATTCTAGTAATAATTCCAAGCCCTGGTTGCGGACCTGCCCAAAATTTACCCTGATGGTACTAAAGCCACTGGTTAATGGCAAAGGCTTACTAAAAAGCTGGTCTTTTGTATTTTTAATATAATAATCAACAGACCCACTTAACCGGCCTTGCAGAAAGCCAAAATCTAACCCAATGTTGTATTCTTCGGTAGTTTCCCATTTAATATCGGTGTTGGGTATGCGGGCTGGCGATGCGCCCTGAATAACCGTGTTGCCTAAAACGGCAGGCTGCCCGGCCACAAATGTTTGAATGGTTTCAAAATTTTGGATCCCTTGGTTGCCTAACTGGCCATAACCCAAGCGCAGCTTAAGGTTATTAAATACATTTACATTAGATATAAAAGATTCTTCGGATAAACGCCAGGCAAAAGCAAAAGAGGGGAATACCGCATATTTATTGCCTTCGGCAAATCTCGATGTGCCGTCGGCTCTAACCGAAGCCGTAACAATGTACCGGTCGTAAAAACTATAATTAATTCTGCCTATAAAGCCATTTAACTTGTTAACGGATCTTCCGCTGGTAACATTATCGTTGCTATCGCCATCTCCGCTTTGGAGCAGGTTAGTTGATGTAACATCGGAAAGAAAGCTGCGCGAGGATGCGCCTACACTCCTGTTATCAAATTCTTCGAAAGTAACCCCGCCCAATACCGTGAGATGATGAATATCCTTAAACTTCTTTTCGTACTTGGTTAAGTACTCAAGCATCCAGTGCAGGTTTTCGTTAGAAGAGATTGAAGCAATACCACCTGCTGCTTTGCCTTTTTCCGTTATCCGGCTGTTGTAACTATCAAATCTGCTATTAGCTACGTCTATTCCCAGCCGGAGAGTGGCGGTTAAACTGTTTAATATATTATAGTCGGCCGTAATTGTGCTATACATTCTATTGGCCATATCTTGTTCACTTATGCCATTTATAAGAGCTAAAGGATTATCCAGGGCAATTAAAGGGTTGCGCGGGTACAGACCATTTTCATCTAGCATGGGGGATAAAGTAGGGTCGAATTGTATGGCTGTATTAATAGGACCAGCATTCTCATTAGCCGTATTAGAAGTTAAAATGCTTTTATTGGCAATTCTGCTTAAATTTAATGCCATGCCTACCTTCAGCTTTTCAGAAGGATTTATGCCGTAATTAACCCTGAGATTATATTTTTCGAATTCTGAGCCTTTTACCACGCCTGCCTGATTCAGATAATTTAAGCCAACGTAATAAGTAGAATTATCTGAGCCGCCAGAAAATGATAACTGGTTATTGTGCGCCAGAGCCGACCGGAATATTTCGTTCTGCCAGTCGGTTCCTTTGCCTACAGCATTTATTTGGCCCTGGCTAAATTTAGGGGCTTGGTTCTGGTCGGCCAAGATGCCATTTAAGACCTGCATATATTCTCCGGCATTCAGCACATCTAATTTTCGGGCTACCTGCTGCAGCCCTACATAGCTGCTGTATTCTACCCGAGGTTTACCTTTGCTGCCTTTTTTAGTTGTGATAAGAATTACCCCGTTAGCAGCCCGGGTACCATAAATAGCGGCCGCCGAAGCATCTTTAAGTACCTCAATCGATTCTATATCTTGCGGGCTGATAGCCGTAGCAGAACCTCCCGGTAATCCGTCAATTACTACCAAAACATCATTGCTACCATTAATGGAGCCGGCACCTCTTACGCGCACCGTAACACCGCCTCCCGGTTCAGAACTACTCTGGCTTACCTGCACGCCAGGCGCGCGACCGTTGAGTAACTGTAAAGCCGAAGTATTTACGCCCTGGGTAAAATCTTCTTGCTGTAACGATACCACCGACCCGGTTATGTCGCTTTTCTTCGTAGTGCCATATCCTACCACCACTACTTCTTCCAAGGCTTTAACATCGTCTTCCAGTATAATATTTATTTTGCCAGATTTTGGTACAGCTATCTCTTGGGTAGTATAGCCAATAAAGGAAATTACCAGCGTACCCGTTGCATCCGGCAGCCGCAGCGAAAATGTACCATCCGGCAATGTGGTTGTACCAATAGTTGTGCCCTTTAAAAGAATTGTTACACCGGGTAAGCCTTCTCCTTTTTGAGAGGTAACCTTGCCCAATATCACTACCTCTGCCGTACTTACAAAGCTTGCCGGGTCATCTTTTCCGGACATAACTGCTGCCGGCACAATGATGTAAGAATTGTTACTTGCTTTTATATAAGTAAGCTTTAAGGTCTTTAACAACGCTGCCAGCGCTAAGTCCAGGTTGGCTTTATCGGTTTCCAGAATAGCGGCATCGGCTTGCTGAGGGGCTAATAAATCGCTGTCGTAATGAAAATTTACCTGGTACTGTTCTTTCACCAGGCTCAAGATGGTAACCAGCGATTTAAGCTGAGTTTTTTTGACGGTGGGTTTCTTTTGTTCCTGGTTGTGTACGAAAGCCGTAAGTTGTTGCCCATTAACTACCGAAGAACTGCTGGTAAACAAAATGACCAGTACGAGCCATTTAATATTGTGTAAAATATTTGGCATAGTTATATAAGTTTGTGGTAGAATATTTAATTTATAAATCTACGGTAGCCGGCTTAGTGCAGGGGCCGGTCCCGAGTCTTATCATTTAGTTGAATATTAATTGCTTTGCCCTTCTGAACTACTTTTAAAAGGTTTTCAAAGAGAAAGTAATAAATATATCTGGGTGCCGGGATTAGAACGGGTAAAGTGCGTAATAGCTGGCGAAGCTGGTATAAAAGTTACTTCCACCAGCATACAGACTTTGCGGCTATAGTTTTGATATTTCATTAGCTTATGCAGCACTGATATAAATAAACTGGCTCCTCCAGTATCTTACCACTCTACATATATGACACCATGAACATTAAAACTTCACCAATTAAAAGTAAATATTTATTAAAAATTATAAGTATTTAAATAGAACTAGCATTGAGGTAAAATGCTAACAGCCTACAAGAACTTTCTATAGAAATATTGTAAAGATTATTTTAACTGAATCTGATGCTAAAAAGTAAGATAGGATTTACAGCAGAACTTTATTTGGGAGGGAATGTGGCTGCTAATGCGGTGAGGTTAGCACTATAAAAAAAGCAGGTTATAATCATTGAAGAAGATTGATAATAGGGCAACGGGTTGCCACTAAGGGTATTAATTAATTTGTTGATAAAGGAGGGAAAAGATTTAAATACAATATGCATAAACTAACCGCACATGCCGCTTTAGTACTGGCTTGCGGGAGGGTATAAAACAAAATTGCCTTAGCTGTTGGTGGCTAAGGCAATTTGTAATTAGAGTCGCGAAACAGTTTGCCGGTTATTGGGGCTCGGCGGATACTGCCGCAGAATATTGGTTACTATCTGGTGAATTTTTTCTTCGCTGATATTGCGGTTGCCAACTTCGGTTTCACCTACACCCCGCCACAGCAACTCGTTCTTTTTGGCATCTACCAAATCAATGGTAATAGTACCTTCTTTGTATTGCTGTACGGTAGAACCTAAGCCAAAAGGATAGCCGTAGTAGCCATAACCATAAGGAGAGTTATTGCGGTAACGTTGTTCGTTAGAAAAACCCACCTTAAAGTTAACGTATACATCCGGGTTGGTACTGGTGTAACTCATACCTTGGCTTTGCAACTGCGTTTCGATAGCTTTTTTCATTCGTTTGTCGAAAAAGGTATCGTATTGGGCGGTGGTATCTGCTTTAGTTTTGGCCTTCTCGGAGTACCAGCCAAAGGTTTTTAACGCCCGGAAATTGGTCGCAATATCGTAATCGGAGCTAACGTTTAAGCTGGGCGAACAAGCTGATAATAGTACAACTAATAGTACTACTAATAAACTACTATATTTTTTCATCGCTGATAATTTACTTTGTTTAAACATAGTAGTTGTACAGCAATAATAAGGCCATTTTTATTCTTTTTCAGCCTGAATTAAAGTCGCTTAAGTATATTTTAGAAGGATATAATAATTTATGAATAGTAACGTTTAAGTAAGAATAATGCTAAAAAAAGCGGCCCGGAGAATATTCTCCGGGCCGCTTTTTTTAGCAAAAATTTAGAACTATTCAATGCCGGTAGCAATAGCGGCTACTTCGGGTTGGGCGTAAGCTTCTAAAGGCGTACAGCTGCAAATCAGGTTACGGTCACCGTAAGCATTATCTACGCGGCTAACCGCCGGCCAGAATTTATTAGTACGCGAGAACGCATACGGGTAAACCGCTTTTTCGCGGCTGTATGGCCGTTCCCAATTTTCAGCTAAAGCAATCTGAGCCGTGTGCGGCGCATTTTTCAGCACGTTGTCTTTTTGGTCGGCCCGGCCTTCTTCCACTTCCCGGATTTCTGCCCGAATCGAAATCATGGCTTCGCAGAAACGATCCAGTTCTTCTTTGGGCTCGCTTTCGGTGGGCTCTACCATTAAAGTGCCCGGCACCGGGAACGATACGGTAGGCGCGTGGAAACCATAATCCATCAGGCGTTTGGCAATATCTTCTACCTCTACCCCAAATTTCTTAAACGCTCGGCAATCCAGGATCATTTCGTGGGCGCAGTGGCCGTTGGTACCGGTATACAGCACCGGGTAATGTTCCTGCAAGCGGGCTTTAATATAATTAGCATTTAAGATAGCAAACTTGGTTGCTTCCGTTAAGCCTTCGCCGCCCATCATAGAGATATAGGCGTACGAAATAGGCAAAATGCTGGCGCTACCCCAAGGGGCCGCCGATACTGCCGAAATGGCCTGGTCGCCGCCGGTTGATACTACGGCGTGGCCCGGTAAAAACGGCACCAAATCGGCAACTACACCAATTGGGCCAACCCCCGGTCCGCCGCCGCCGTGCGGTATACAAAACGTTTTATGTAAGTTCAGGTGGCATACATCGGCCCCAATATTTGCCGGACTGGTAAGGCCTACCTGAGCGTTCATGTTGGCACCATCCATGTACACCCGGCCACCGTTTTCGTGCACCAATTGGCAAATCTGAATAATGCTTTCTTCATACACACCGTGGGTAGACGGGTACGTGACCATCAGGCAAGACAAATCGTCTTTGTGTTCTGCGGCTTTGGCTTGCAGGTCAGCTACATCAATATTGCCACGCTCATCGCATTTAACCAGTACTATTTTCATACCGGCCATGGCAGCGCTGGCGGGGTTAGTACCGTGCGCCGAAGTGGGGATTAAAGCAACATTGCGGTGGTGATCGCCGCGCGACTCGTGGTACGCCCGGATTACCATTAAACCGGCGTACTCGCCTTGTGCACCCGAATTGGGCTGCAGCGAAATGCCCGCAAAACCCGTTACTTCGCACAACCAGGCTTCTAAATCAGCGAATATTTGCTTGTAGCCCAGTGCCTGATCAGCAGGCGCAAAGGGGTGCAGGTTGCCGATTTCGGGCCAGGTAACCGGAATCATTTCGGCGGTAGCATTTAGTTTCATGGTACAGGAGCCCAGCGGAATCATGCCGTGGGTTAAAGAAAAATCTTTGTTCTCCAGGTACTTCATGTAGCGCAGTATTTCGCTTTCGGAATGGTAGCGGTTAAATACCTCGTGTTCCAAATAAGCCGATTGCCGCACCAGGGCTGCCGGCCAGGTAACATTTACTTCCTGCGGCAGTTCGGTTTGGTTGGCTACTGTGGTTTGTTTATTCATTACCTTCGCGAAAACTGCCAGAATGTCTTGTATATCAGATAAATCAGTATTTTCGTGCAGCGAAATATAGATAATATTATCGGCAGCATACCGCAGGTTTATCTGGGCGTTTTCGGCTTCGGTCCGGATGGCATTTTGCAACTCCGCGCTTTCAACGCGTAATTTCAGCGTATCGAAATAATTTTGGTTTAACTGCTCTAAACCCAGTTCCTGCAAGCCTTGGGCTAAAGTTTGGGTCAGCCAATGAATATTTAACGCAATGTATTTTAAACGGCGCGGCCCGTGGTAAACAGCGTACATACCCGCCATTACCGATAATAAAACCTGTGCGGTACAAATATTAGAAGTGGCTTTTTCGCGCCGGATGTGCTGCTCGCGGGTTTGCAGGGCCATGCGGTACGCTTTGTTGCCGTGCGCATCTACCGATTGGCCAATAATCCGGCCCGGAATATTGCGTTTAAAAGCTTCTTTGGTGGCAAAGTAACCAGCGTGCGGTCCGCCGTAGCCCATGGGCACGCCAAAACGCTGGCTGGAACCTACGGCCACATCGGCACCCATTTCGCCGGGAGGCGTAAGCAAGGTAAGGCTCATTAAGTCGGCCGCAACGGCTACGTAAATATCCTGGGCGTGCGCTTCCTGTATAAAATCGGTATAGTCAAAAATATCGCCGTCGGCGGCTGGGTATTGTAACAGGGCGCCAAAAGTGGTCTCGTCGGTTAGGTTAGCTTCGCGGTGGTCTTGGATTACCAACTCAATGCCCAGGGGGGTAGACCGGCTTTTGAGTACATCTATGGTTTGCGGCAACACTTGCTCCGATACCAAAAAGCGGGTAGCATTTTTACGTTTGCCTTTGCGTAGCGCGTAAAACATACCCATGGCTTCGGCAGCGGCCGTACCTTCGTCTAGCAAAGAGGCGTTGGCTATTTCCATGCCGGTTAGGTCCATTACCATGGTCTGGTAATTAATCAGGGCTTCTAAGCGGCCCTGGGCAATTTCGGCCTGGTAAGGAGTATAGGCGGTGTACCAACCCGGATTTTCGAGAATATTCCGCTGAATAACCGGGGGTAAAACGGTATCGTGGTAACCTAAGCCAATGTAAGAACGGAATACTTTGTTCTGTTGGGCAGTTTTTTTAAACTTCTTCAGAAAATCGCGCTCGGTTAAAGCCGCCGGAATATTTAAAGGCTTTTGCAAACGAATAGCCGCCGGAACGGTTTCGTCGATCAGTTGGTCCAGCGAATCTACTTTAATTGTTTTAAGCATGGCCTGGATTTGAGCTTTTACCGGACCGTTATGACGTTCCTTAAAAATATCGGCAGGCTTTATTTTAAAAGACATATAATTACTTTAAATACTGTATGTTGAAAGAACTCTCGGGTAGTATTGATTTATAACACAAAAGTAAGGCTAATAATTTAATTTTTTAGTTAAGGAGGTTATTTTCCCGCAACGCCAGCAGATTGGTTTTTGCAGGTTTTCCTTGCTGCGCTCCTTGGTTTTAGCTATAACAAGCATACATTTATTTAGTTTATACAGTTAAATATGCCCTTGTTTTTGGCCGTACCTGTTTTTTAGAATATACCGGAAAGCAGTTGAATAAATTTTAGCTTAGTTGCTTGGCCACAGGGTTATTGCTACCCAGCGTAATATTTATTAGTTTTCTTGTATAAATAAGCTGGTAACAAATTGTTTATGCCACCAGAGGCCGCAAAAAAGATGTAGAAAACTATGCAGAAAATTAAATTAGGTATTTTACGGGAAGGCCGGGTACCGCCCGATAAGCGCGTGCCGCTTACCCCGCTAAAATGCCAGGAAACTTTGGCCGCTTTTCCGGAAGTGGAAATAATTGTGCAACCCAGTGCCGTGCGCAGCTACACCGACCAGGAATATTTAGATTTGGGTATACCGGTGCAGGAAGATTTAAGCGGTTGCGATATTCTGATGGGCGTAAAAGAGGTGCCCATTGCTACGCTTATTTCGGGTAAAACTTACTTGTTTTTCTCCCACACCATTAAAAAGCAGCCGCACAACCAGGCTTTGTTAAAAGCCATTCTGGAAAAAAATATTACCTTAATTGATTACGAATTATTAACTACCCCGCAAGGCGAGCGCATGGTGGCTTTTGGGTATTATGCCGGCATTGTAGGGGCTTACAACGGCCTGATGACCTACGGCAAAAAATGGAAATTATTCGACCTGAAACCCGCCTGGCAATGCGTAGACATGGACGATTTGGAAGAAGAATATTTTAAGGTAAAAGCTTTGCCGCCCATTAAAATTGCCATTACTGGTGGGGGTAGAGTAGCGGCTGGTGCCATGGCGGTACTAAACCAAATAGGCATTAAAAAGGTAAGCGTATTTGATTATTTGTACAAAGAATTTCCGGAGCCGGTTTACGCGCAACTCAGGTCATCGGACTACAATGCCCGCCGCGACGGTAAGGTGTGGGATACGCCCGATTTTTACGCGCACCCCGAGGAGTACCAATCTACGTTTAAGAAGTTTTACGAAGTAACGGATTTACTCTTGGCTGCGGCTTACTGGAACCCCGCCGCCCCGCGGCTATTTAGCCTCGACGAAATGCGCCAGCCGGCGTTTAAAATTAATACCATTGCCGATATTACCTGCGACATTGGCGGCTCGGTGCCCAGCACCAAACGCGCCTCTACCATTCAGGAACCGGTATACGATTATAACCCCGAAACCGAAACCCTGGAGCCGCCTTTTAGCCGGAGAAATAATATTACCGTTATGGCCGTAGATAATTTGCCCTGCGAGTTGCCCCGCAATGCTTCCCGCGACTTTGGCCGCCAATTAATCGATGCCGTATTTCCGCATTTGTTACGGGGCGATGAACAAGGAATTATCCGGCAGGCTACCATTGCGCAAGCGGGTAAACTCATGCCCCGTTACGAGTACCTGTACGAGTATGCACTTGGTAAAATGCGATTAGATAAATAATTAGCTTGGCTCCTGGATTAAATGCGGCTGGGTTTATTAGGCGAATTAATTTGTTATTCCAACATGTAACTCTTTAAAAAGCACCAGTTGTAAAATTAGCTTAAATCCGCATCTTCAATCATGTTCCGAGTGCCGGAACGGGTAATTGTTTCCGGGTATTCGAGTTGTTGGAGCCGGTTTATTAGCTGCTCCTGTTGCCGACGCAATTTTTTAAGTTCTTTGCGCATGTGCAATATTACTTCTATCCCTTCTTTGTTTACCTCTAAATCCCGGAACAGCCGCAAAGTACGCTCCAAACGGTTCAGGGATTTATCAGGCAAAAATTCCTGGTTGTTTTCTACGTGCAGCGGCACCAGGCCAAAGGCAGCAAACTCCCGGATTAAACTTACTTCTACGCCGTGGTGGTTACAAAACGCTTCAATAGCAATGTATTTCATAGCCTTTAGTAATTAGCGGTTAGTTGTTAGCGATTAGTCTAAAATCATCAACAAAAAACAATCAACAAACAGCTACCAACAATTATAAATCAACAATTAATTATTCAGCAATCATCAACCAAAAAATCGAGTAACGAACAACGATTAACAAATTATTCCCCGCGGGCCTGGGCCAGTTGCCGGAATAAGTCCTTTTCTTTTTCGGTTAAATCGGGGGGAAGTTGCAGATTTACTTTCACGTATAAATCGCCGTGGGTGTCGGGTTGGTTGTATGCCGGAAAGCCTTTGCCGCGCAGCCGGAGCATGGAGCCGGTTTTGGTTTCGGGCTTGATTTTTATTTTAAGCTGTCCGTTTAGGGTATCAACCAAGGCATCACCGCCCAGAGCCGCCACATATACGGGTACGTCGGTATCTACGTAAATATCGTTGCCTTTGCGGGTAAAACGCGGGTCGGGTTCTATCCGGAAGGTGATATATAAATCGCCGTTTTCGCCGCCGTTGGCACCGGGGCCGCCATTGCCTTTCAGCCGGATAGTCTGGCCATCTTCTATACCGGGTTTAATATTAATGCGCAGGTTGCGGCCATTTACGGTTATGGTTTTGCGTCCGCCGGTATAAGCCTCGGTAAGTGGTAAACTAAGTTCCGCCGATAAGTCCTGGCCTTTAAAAGACCGGCTACGCCGGGAACCACCGCGGGCACCGCCGCCCATACCACCAAAAATATCCCGGAAAAAATCAGAGAAGTCGGCACCTTCAAAATCGCCGCCCATGTTGGTGTAAGTATAGCCACCTCCTGGTCCGCCCTGGGCATATTGTCCCCAGTCGAAACCGCCCGGTCCGCCGCCGGCTTGTTCGTATCGTTTCCAGTCGGCACCTAGCGTATCATATTTTCTGCGCTTTTCGTCGTCGCTAAGTACTTCGTGGGCCTCATTTATGGCTTTAAATTTTTCCTCGGCTTCTTTGTTACCTGGGTTCACATCGGGGTGGTATTTGCGGGCCAGTTTTTTATACTGCTTTTTAATTTCTTCTTTCGAAGCCGATTTATCAACTTCCAGAATCTTGTAATAATCTTTGTATTCCACGGTTGCGTCAGAACAAAACAGTTAATTTTCTAAAGTAAGTAATAATACGAAAAACTTAAACCAGGTAGTTGGGTGCGAGCCCTAAAACATTAAATTTTGTGCAGCTAACGGCTTAAGCAGGCACGTTTTAGTTAGTAGCCAGCATACCCACGTAAATTTTACTTAAAAATAATTTGCCTGTTGCAGCGCTTTATTTTGGAGTAGATGTAAACAAAAAAAAGCCTTTGCTCCCAAAGAAGCAAAGGCTTTTAAAAGAATATTTTATACTTATTGTGCTTTCATGGAGTCAACTACGCCGTCTTTTACCGGTTGGTCTCTTACTACGGCGGTATCGCCTTCAGAAGCGGTGCCAATAGAATCTAATTCAGCCTGGGCATCGTCGATGGTGCTTTCGGTAGCCGTTTCGGCTTGTTCGGCAGTATTAGAATTACATGCGGCAAAGGAAAAAGAAATAGCGGCAAAAGCCAGAAAGGATATTTTAGTTAGATTTTTCATAATTTTAAAATTGCTTGTAGGAGTTAATACCTGTAAAAGTAAAAGGTAACCCACTGACAGTTATTTATTTTGCTAATTGGGGTTGCCGCCTTAAAATGAAAGTAATTGGCAGCTTTACCGGTTTAAAACTATTTGCCTCCCCGTATAAAAGCTAGCCATATTTGTAGCCGGTTATTGGCGTTCATTAAATTAAAAGCCCCGGCTGTTTAACACAGTCGGGGCTTTTAATTTAATATTTTTAAAAATTACTGCTGAGGAGTAGTAGTAGTGGCAGCAGAGTCAGTAGTAGTAGTAGTTGACAAAGAGTCAGTAGTAGTACCGTCTGTAGCTTCGGTGCTCTCAGTAGTAGCTTCAGTAGTTTCAGTGGTTTCAGTAGTTTCGGCAGTGTTAGACTCGCCACCGCAAGAAGCGAAAGTGAAAGAAATTGCAGCAAAAGCTAATACAGCGATTTTAGATAAATTTTTCATTGTTGTTTTAAATTAGGTTTAGTTTCTGATACTGCTTTATACCGGGGCGCAGAATAGGTAACCCACATTTTTTTGAAAAATTTATCTTTTTTTGCAGAAGCTTAGTAAGTATTTAAAGTTGAGTTACTTATTTTGAAAAAATAATTTCCGGCAGTCAAAAAATAATTCTTTCGCAATATTTATTTCCGGGAGAAAGTAACCGGGGCCTAGCTGGAGTTAACGCAGTAATCGGGAGTCTCATTTTTATTTAAACTTGTTTAAGCTTATGCGGTTTATTTGGCTGAATATTTTACTGGGCATAATATTTTTGGGTATGGGCCAAGCTCAGGCGCAACGTAAAATGCCCCCCGATAAAGCCATTAGCCAGTTTATTCAGGGCGCCTATCCCGATTTATTTACGCTGTATAAGCACCTGCACACCAATCCGGAGTTATCTTTCCAGGAGAAAAATACTTCGGCTAAAATTGCGGGTGAGCTAAAAAGCCTGGGCTATACCGTTACCGAGCAAGTGGGGGGGTACGGCTTGGTAGGCGTACTTAAAAATGGTAAAGGCCCCACAGTTTTAATCCGGACCGATTTAGATGCCCTGCCTATCTTAGAAGAAACCGGCTTGCCGTACGCCAGTAAAGCATTGGGCAAAGCCGACGATGGCAAAGAAGTACCCGTAATGCAGGCCTGCGGCCACGACGTGCACATGACCGTTTTTACCGGCGTAGCCAAAACCCTGGCGCAGTTTAAAAATAATTGGCAGGGTACCTTGGTTTTAATTGGGCAGGCCGCCGAGGAGCGCAGCGGTGGGGCCAAGGCTATGCTGCAAGAAGGCTTGTTTACCAAATTTCCCCAACCCGATTATATAGTGGCCCTGCATTGCAATGCCAGTTTACCAGCCGGGCAGGTAGGCTACACCGAAGGCAATATTATGGCCAATGTAGATGCCGTTGACATTACGGTACGGGGAGTAGGAGGACATGGGGCGGTACCAAATAAAGCTAAAGACCCGGTGGTATTAGCCTCACAGTTAGTATTGGCGCTGCAAACCATTGTTAGCCGCGAGACCTCGCCGTTTGAGCCCGCCGTAGTTACGGTAGGTTCTATTCACGGGGGTACCTCTTTTAACGTAATTCCTGACGACGTAAAACTGCAACTAACCTTGCGCTCTTACAGCGACGAAGTACGCAACAATACCATTGCCAGTATCCGGCGCATGTGCGAAGGCTTGGCGCGGGCTGCCGGCCTACCCGACGACCGCCTGCCCCAAGTTACCGTTCGTGACCAGTTTACGCCTTTTACGTACAACGATATTGCCTTAACCCGTCGGCTTACGGCTTCGTTCCGGCGTACGTTGGGTGCGGCCAATGTTGTAGCCACCCCACCTTCTATGGTTGGCGAAGACTTTTCGTTTTACGGCCGTACCGAGGCTAAAATCCCGATTTGCATGTTCTGGCTGGGTACTGTAGATCCGCAAAAAATAGCTGCTAGTAAAACCTCCGGAACGGAGTTGCCGGGCTTGCACTCGAGTAAATTTGCCCCCTTGCCCGAACCTACTATTAAAACCGGCATACAAGCCATGACCGCCGCCGCACTGGATTTATTTAATGGAAAATAAGCAGCTAAATAAGGCCCGAAACATACATGAATATTTACCGGCATAAACATAACTGTTGGCAAATATTCATGTATGTTTCCGGAAGCTCCTGCGCTTGCAATGATCTTCTACCAGGACTTATAATAGTTAATATATTCTCTACTCTTTCGGATAGATTAATACCTGGTGGTCTTGCTCCAAACGGGCTTTAAGTTGGTTAAAGTTAAGGTCCTGCACCGCTATATTTTTATCGATAGCCAGTGCGGCGGCCGTTGCGGCACTTTGTCCCAGAATCATAAAAACCGGTTCCATCCGGATAGAGCCGTAAGCAATATGCGAGCTGGAAACGCATACTGGTACCAATAAATTTTCGCATTCTTTTTTCTTCGGGATAATGGCACCGTAGCCTATTTCGTAAGGAGCTTTTAAATGCACCCCAATGTCGCCTTCGTTTTGCACGTACCCCGATTCCTGTACGTACCTTTGGGTATTATGCGAATCTAAGGCGTAAGAGCCCATTCCAACAGAATTAAGCACTAGTTTTTTGCTCATGGTTTCGTGCTCCGTCATAACATAATCGCTTACCATGCGGCGCGCTTCGCGTACGTATATTTGGTGCGGCCAATTGTTATTGTCTTTAAACTCGTCTTTCGCTAAGCCCCAGGTTTTTAGTTTTTCCTGTAAGTCTTTGGGTACGCGCGCATCGGTAGTCATAAAATAGAGCAAGCCTTTCTGATAGTTTTCGTGCTCTTTTATTATTTCTTGGCGGCGTTCGTACGAGGCTTCGGGGTAATCGTAGTTCATCCCGATGTAATCGGTATTAACAGGGCCGTGGTTGTTGGTATCGGTTTTTTGGTTAGGGATTGCATTAAATTTTTTAAACAAGTCGCGCCAACCGGAGGCAAAAACCCGGCCCAGCAATTCGTATTGTGCCGGGTCGTAGCCTGCTGGTTTCGGAAAAGGTACGCGGTTATCGGGGTGGTTGGTTAAGCACATCCGGAAATTGTAAGCCTGTACTTTTTTATCGCCTTCGCCTTTTACTCCCGGATGCTCTTTTGAAATAAGCGGTAATAAACCACTGTTGGGGTCACCCGGAATTTTATACGGGTCGATGTTGGTTTTAAAATAATGGTCGTGGTGCAAAACACCGGTCTGGATGCCATTATATTCTTCGCCGTAAACTTTTGTGCCTTCCCGGCCCACGTGGTAGCTAATGCCGGCGGCTGCCATTAAATCGCCTTCGTAAGTAGCATCAATAAACATTTTACCGGTAAACGTTTTGCCGCTCAGGGTTTTAATCGAAATTATTTTGCCATTTTTCTTCTGCACGCCCTTTTCCCGGTCCAGCCATTCATCGCGTAATACTTTAAGATTATTTTCTTTCACGAAATCTTCGAAAACGGCTTCGGCTACGTGGGGCTCAAATATCCACATGGTACGGGCCTGGCCGTCAATGGCCGGGGTGCCTTGCCCCTGGTTACCGTACGCTTCTCTCTTTTGCCACTGCCAGGCTTCGGGTTGCTGATAATGTAAATAAATACGGTGGTAGAACTCGCGGGCTAAACCGCCAATTACTTCTTTTTTGCCGGTATCGGTCATGCCTAAGCCTGCTGACGATAAACCGCCTAAATGTTTATCCGGCGAAACCACCAGTACTGATTTATTCATCCGGGCGGCCTGTACGGCGGCTGTTATGGCGGCCGAAGTACCGCCATAAATAATTACATCGGCATTATAGGAGGTATTGTTGCCCTGGGTTTTGTTTTTAACGGAGCTTCCGGCGCAGGCAAAAACACTAATTAAAATACTTAAAGTTAAGCTTTTGGTAAGGATATTTTTGAACATCTATAATATTTAATTAGAATTAGCAATGGATACTTTAATAATAGGCGGATATAAGACCATTTTTGGTGCTTTAGCGGCTTAATTATGCCTTCATAAATGCGGAAATTTTCTAATAAACCAGCTTTTTTAAAGCATAAACCTATTTTTATTACCAACCTTCATTCTGGACTAAATTGCGGTTTTTAACTATTTCGCTGTAAGGAATAGGCATGTGATACAGCTTTTTATCAAAAACCAGGTTAGCAACAGGTACTTCTTCGTAAGTAAGGGCTGTGCCATTCCGGGTTATTTTCAAGCCGTTTACCGGACCACTTAATACCTGTTCTGCAATTTTCCAGCGCCTAATATCCCAGAACCGATGTTCTTCAAAAGCAAGTTCTATGCGTCGTTCGTTCTGGATTAAGGTGCGTAACTGCTCCTGGGTTATGGCACCCGGAATACCATACCGGCTATTGGTGCCGGCCGCAATACCTGCCCGCTGCCTAACTTTTATCAGCTCCGCCACGGCTGCGGTTGTATTATTTGTTTCGTTCAGGGCTTCGGCATGGTTAAGCACCATTTCGGCGTAGCGGAAGATTGGGAAATTATGACTTTGGTTGCTGTAAGCGGTATTATTGGCAAAATCGCCCAGAAATTTTTTGAGGTAATAACCGGTTCTGGTTTGTACCGTTACGCCGCCGGTGTTGGGTTTGTCTCTGCCGCCTTCAAAGGTTTCTACACTCCGCGATAGCCACCGGGTACCGTTGTAAAATAAAATAGCTTCGAGGCGGGGATCGCGGCCGGTGTATTGGCTGGCATTTTTAGGGCCAGTATACGGCACACCGGTATTTGTAGGAAAAGCATCTACAAAATTTTGGGTTGGGCTGGTGCGGCCATTGCTTTGCACATTACCTATATAGCCGATGGGCGCATTATTTGTTTCGAGGCTAAAATTATTTGTAGCCTGCGTGGCCAGAATAATCTCGAAATTCTTTTTGGTTGTAAATACCGACCGGTAAGCGGCCGTGCCGGTACCGGTATGAAATTTATAATAATTGAGGGCATTTAAATTTTGGGTAGCCGCAATTACACTGTCGTACAAGCCGGCTTTAGGTACTACAAAACCGGTTAAAGCCTTTTTAACGGGATCTGTTTCTATACCGCCACCGTTAAATAAAGGACTGGCAGCGTATAAAAACAAACGGCTTTTTAAAGCATACGCTGCGCCTTGCGGAATTTTGCCCCATTCGGCATCAGCAATGGCTGTTTCGGGGCGTAACCGGCTTTTAACCCAGTTGCACTCGGCGGCAATGTAATTTACACATTCTTCGTAGGTATTGCGGGGAAGCTCCAGGTTATCGCTGGTAGAAAATACATTGTCGCCCACTAAAGGAATGCCGCCGTAGCGTTTAAGCAATTCAAAATAAAGCAATGCCCGGATAAAACGCGCCTCGGCTTTCCAGTAAATATTAGTAGCCTCCGGTATGGGCACCCGATCTACATTGGCCAGGAAAATATTAACATTCCGGATACCTTCGTAGGTATTGCCCCAGTAAGCATCGGGGTTGTTTAATACGCTTATCCGGCCATTGGTATAATATTCTACCGTGGTGTTGTTGCGGGAGGGTAAGGCATCGTCGGTAGCAGCATCTAAAAAGTCGCCGCTGATGCGGTTAAAACCCGAAGGCATATAATTGTAAATATTGTTCAGAAAGAAACCCGCCATCGACCCGTTTTTATCGGTCTCATCCCAGGCTTTATCGTCTTGGTACCATTCTTCCGGCTCTACTTCGTAACGCTGGCAAGCCGTGCTGATGAGGGTTAGCAGTAATATTGCCAGGCCGGTTTTTTGTATACGGGTTAGTATCATTTTATTAAAGCTTAATGTTAATGCCCAGATTAATTAATTTTTGATTAGGATACCCGCCCGAGAATATTTCGGGATCTACTCCATTTAAAGTATTGGACGTGAGGGTAAACAGGTTGGTGCCGCTGGCGAAAACCCGGGCCGACTGCAGCCACGTTAACTTAAGGCTATTGGATAAGGTATAACCCACCTCTACATGGCGCAGGCGCAAAAAGCCACCGGCTCGCAACCAGTAACTCGACAGGACGTGGTTGTTGATGTTGGTGCCCAAACTTAAGCGGGGGTATTCGGCAGTAGCGGCATTGGCGGGTGTCCAGCGGTTTAGGTGGTGCTGGTAAGCCTGCCCAAGGCCATTGCTCTGAAATTCCCAGAAGCTATTGCCACTCAAATAAATATCGCGGTTAGCTACTCCCTGGCCAAATAAGCTTACATCAAAGGCTTTAAAATTAAACCCGGCCGCCAGGCCGTATAACAAAGTCGGTTTCTCGTTGCCAATCGGGGCCTGATCAAACTGGTTAATAATGCCGTCGTTGTTTAAATCTTTGTATTTAATATCGCCGGGTTGCGGGGTGTAGCCTTCTACGGTTGGTGCACCAGCAACTTCAGCATCCGACTGAAAAAGCCCTTCGGCCATGTAGCCAAAGCGTTGCCCTATCCTGCGCCCGGTCCGCTCCATCCAGGTATAAGGCTGGTTTACTTCGTCGGTATAAACTACCTGTGTGTTTTGTAAACTGGCATTTCCCGAAATATAATAGTTAAAAGCTTTAGTGCTAGCTGGTTGACAGGTAATATCGAGCTCCCAGCCTTTGTACCGGTAGCGGCCAATATTTTCATCGGGCCAGGGCGAACCCAGCAGGGTGGTATTTTTTCCCCGTTGCATAAGCAAATCGTAATGCAGGTTATTGTAATAATCGATGTTAAAGGCTAAGCGATTATTTAAAATGGAGCCCTGTAAACCAAAATTAAGTTTATTAGCTTTTTCGAAGGTAATATTGGGGTTGCCTAACTGCGAAACTTCTACGGCTGTTTGGGCACCGGCCGACGTACCAAAGATAGGGCTGGTACTGTTAAAATAGCGGGTAATGTAAGAGAAATAGCCAGGGTTATCCCAGCCGTTAACACCGTAAGTACCATATAGTTTGAGGGTGTTTAACCAACGCTGGTTAGTCAGAAAATTTTCGCGGCCAATATGCCACCCTAAGCCCACAGAAGGCATAAACCCATATTTGGTAGTGCCACCCGGATACCGGTTAGAGCCGTTTAAGCCAAAGGCAAGCTCAGCCAAATATTTTTGTTTAAAATTATAAGAGAAATAACCAGAAGTACCGGTATAAGTTAAAGGCAAATCAGATTGGGCTACAATATTATCGCGATTAGCCAGCACTAAAATATCCAGGCCGTGGTTAGCGCCAAAGCGGCGGTTATAACCCACCGAAACCTCCTGGTAATCCATGCGGTTCTGCGATTCTACGCCGTTGCTGTTGGCCTGGGTGCCGTTGGTGCCGTATTGCGTGTAGGTATCGGTATTGCTGCCAATGCTCTGAAATACGGCAAACGTTTTGTTGCGGCGGATATTTTCGGAGATGTAGCTGGTAAAGGAAGCGCGCGCTTTAATCCATAATCCCGGCAATACATCGTCGAGGGCGCGTTTCATGTAAAAATCAGTCAGTACATCGCGTTTATAATTCTGATAATAGCCAGAGCCTACCGTTTGCGCCCAAATATTATTCTGATACTGCTGGTTGCCGCCGTAGGAGCCATTGGGGTTTAAAACTGGGTAAGCATTGTTGGGGGTAGTTAAAATACTACTAAAAATACTGCCAGTGCCGTTATTGCCGGGATTATTTGTATTTAAAATCCGGCCTAATAAATAAATACCGGCGGTAAGTTTTGGGGTAATGGTAAGATCTACGTTAGACCGGATGGTGTAGCTTTTATAATCGTTGTTGGTGTTGTAATTATTTTCGTTGCTGGTTTTTAAAATACCAGTTTGGTTAAAATGCTCCAAGGCTACAAAATAGCGAGCCATTTTATTTCCGCCGTTGGTAGTTAAGGTATACCGGTCCAGGCGTGAAGATTTTTCTAACACTTGGTCTTGCCAGTTTACATTGGGGTAGGCATACGGATCAGAACCGGTGCGATAAGCTTCTAAAGCAGCATCGGAATAGGCCGGCGAACGCGGGTTAGGCGAGTGGCGGTCGTCGTTTTGCTGGGCTTCGTTATACAACAGCCCGTAATTATAAGCATCCAGCGGTTGCGCATACAGGTTATTTAAAGGTTTCTGGAAAGCAGTTTGGGCAGTAAAAGAAATTTGTTGTTTGCCCACATGGCCTTTGCGGGTAGTTACCAAAATAGCGCCGTTGGCGCCCCGTACACCCAACATGGCCGTCGCCATGGCATCTTTTAATACCGTTACCGATTCAATTTCTTCTAAATCAAAAACCGTTAAGTTGCGCGGTATACCATCAATAATTATCAAAGGGGCGCGGCCTCTTAAACTAACATTTATGCCTTCGCTGGCCGGCTGGCCCGAACTTTGGCTCACCTGTAAACCGGTTAAGCGGCCCAGTACCGCACTCTGAAAATTGGTGACCGGCATTTTGGTTATTTCGGGGCCATATACGGCATCGGTAGCAGCCGTAGACAAGGCTTTAGGTACCGTATTATAAATATATTCCACCTTGTTTTTAACCAATGTATCGGTTTTCTGAAGTATCGTATCCGGTGCAGTAATTTTTAATCTCGATATATCGGCACCTTGCAGTAGCGGAATATTAGCGGCTATAAAAGCAGCCGATAACAAAAGCCTTTTTATTTGTAAAATTTTGTTATGCATAAATTTAAATAGCTAGTGATTTACAGCATTTTATTTGCGTAAGCACCTGCAATATTTTTTTGCCAGTGCCATTAGCAGGTAATTTATAGAGGCTTAACCAGCCGGAGCATTACCATTTTGGGTTTTGCTTTAGCGCCGACATTTTGCGCATTTCACTATCCGGAATAGGAAGCAAGTACATTTGCTCCGGAAAAACCATTATTTTCTGAGTATTTACCGGTACAATTTCGTGGATAAACGTGCTGCCAGTTTGGGTTATTTTCATGGCCAGATTCGCATCGTTTAAGCTTTCTACACCCAGTTTCCAGCGCCGCACATCAAACCAGCGGTGGTCTTCAAAGGCCAGTTCTATGCGACGTTCATTCCGGACTACTTCGCGCATTTCGGCGGTGGTCATGTTGGGTTTTAAACCGTACAAATTATCGCTGCCCGGCTCAATGCCGGCTCTTTTCCGGATGGTTTTCAGGGCATCGTAGGCCAAGGCCGGCTGACCGGCTTCGGTAATGGCTTCGGCGTAGGTTAATAAAACTTCGGCGTAACGCATTAAAGGCCAGGCCCGGTTGGTATTAAAAGTGCTATTAGCGGCAATATTTTCGTCGCACATTTTGCGGCTATAATAACCGGTTAAATTGGGCGCATAAATAGTAGGGTTGTAGCCATCGTTTACCGCATTTAAATAAGTATTAACCGGGCGCTGGCCATTGGCCGAGGTCAGGAAATAATTTGCCTGGTTATGAATAATGGTAAAATAAAATCGCGGGTCGAGGTTTAAGTACGGGTTTGGATTGAGGTTATAGGTATATTTAGAAGGTTCGCCAATGGTAGGTTGCGCGCCGTTTTTAACCGGAAACTTACCATCCTTCATGGGAAAGGCATCTACTAAATTTTGCGTAGGCATGGTGCTGCGGCTGCCTCCGCGCGAAGGCGGATTATAATAGGATTCTAACTCGCGGTTGGCGCCCCGGTTAAAGGCAAAAATATACTCCGGGTTGGTGCGCATTAAAAACACCTGGTAAAAACCATAGCCCGGCCGGGTAGTATTATCTTCGTATAAAGAATAAAAGCTAGAATTTATAACCTCTAAAGCGGCTTGTGCGGCGCGTTGCCAATGGTCGGGGCTGGCGGTGGGGTAACTTACCAATTCTACAATACCGGGCTCCTGGGTAATGGCACCGCCATTGTGTAGCGGGCTGGCCGCAAACAACAATATCCGGGCTTTTAAAGCCATACAGGCACCTTTGGTTATCCGGCCATAATCAACCTCCGAATAATAGTTACCCCCGCTGGTAGCGGCACCCGGCATGGGTAATATTGCGGCCGCTTCGTCGAGCTCTTTTACCAGGTAATCTACGCACTCGGCATACGTGTTGCGGGCGGTGTTAGGCTCATCTGCAATGCCAAAAACTTTATCGCCGATAAGAGGCACGCCGCCAAAATATTTCATTAAAAAATGATAATACCAGGCCCTTAAAAAGCGGGCTTCGGCGGCCATGCGGACCTGTTTGGCTACGGATAAAGGAGTAGAAGGTAAGCGCTCCAGTAAAATATTTACCCGCCGGATATTGCGGTACGGTAAGTTCCAGAACTCTGTATTAAGCGACGATGGATTGGTGAAACCATTGGCTAAAGAGTACGAAATATCGGTAGTGCCCAAAGTTGCAATGGATTCGCCGTCGTCGGCAGCGTGTTCGGTCCGGAAGGCCCCCGATTTGGTAAAACTAAAGCCCGCATCGGCATAAATCTGGGTCAGGAAACCAATGGTCTGGATACTATCAGAAAAAACCTTATTAGCATTTAAAGCCGAATCGGTTTTATTATCTAAAAATTCGTCTTGTTTACAAGCGGTAAAGGCTAACAATATGCCGCCCAACATTATAAATATTTTTCTCATATACGTTTAGCGGTTAATTAAAAGGTAACATTAAACCCAAAGTTGAAGGACTTTTGGGGCGGGTAATAATTGGCATTGGTAGAGTTAGCCAACTCGGGATCTACCGGGTATAAATCATCCAGCTTGGTCCAGGTAAAGAGGTTAAAACCGTTGGTATAAATTTTAATATCCTGCAGCTTTAACTTTCTAACCCAATGCGTGGGCAAACCATAACTTATTTCGGCGGTGCGCAAGCGTAAATAATCTGCGGGCCTCGACCAGAACGTAGAGGGAAAGTTATCGGGGTGGGTTAACTGTGAGATGGTGTAAATACGGGGAAATACGGCATTATTGCCTTGTTCGGGCGTCCAGTGGTTTTTATGAATGGGCTGCGCGTTAGATTGGGAAAAGTTTATAATATTGCCTCTGCCCCGGAAAGAGTTGCCGCCCGAGCCCTGAAAGAAGGCGGTGATATTTAATTTTTTATACCCAAAGCCAAAGTTTACCCCGTACGTGGTAGTTGGCATATTAGAATAGTTGGTATAAAACTGGTCGTTGGTATTAATAACCCCGTCGTTGTTTAAATCGGCGTATTTTAAGTCGCCGGGCCGCGGTGCCGGGTTAGCTACCGGAAGATTGGCCTGGGCTTCTTCTTCGGAGTAAAAACCAATCCACTTATAAAGTAAATCGGCGCCAATTGGTTTGCCGGTAGCCATGCGGTAAGCATCATCAGCCGGCGGTTCGTCGCGATACAATACTTTGTTTTTGGCAACGGAATACGTACCCCGGATGCTGTAGGAAATATTCTTGCCTATTTTATTGCGGTAGTTAAGCTCCGTTTCAAAGCCTTGGTTTTTGGTTTCGCCTAGGTTAACCAGCGGTAAAGATTGCCCAAAGATGCCGGAAATGGTGCCGCGGGCACTTAAAATATCGAAACGGTTATTATAAAAATAATCAATAGCCCCCGATAAGGTATTATTCAGAATACCGAAATCCAGGCCCAGGTCAAATTTTCTTTCTTTTTCCCAGGTTACATTATCATTGGCCAAAGTACCTTCTTGTACACCCGAATACGCGGTATGGTTGGTGCCCAAAGAAATGCTGCCGCCACTGGTATACACCTGCTGGTAAGCATACACGCCATTGGTACCATCTGAGCCAACCAGGCCGTAAGAACTTCTTAATTTAAATTGGTTAAAGAAAGATATATTATCGGCAAAAAAGGGTTCCTCCGAAATATTCCAACCTACCGAAGCCGCCGGGAAGAAACCAAACCGGTTGTTGGCATCGAAACGATCCGAACCATTGTAAGCCATGTTAAACTGAAATAAATATTTCTGTTTAAAATCGTAGCCCAACCGGCCGGTAAAGCCCAGGGTATTTTCGGGTACATAATTGTAATCGGTGTTGGTTGTATTGCGCAGGGTATTGCTGGCCCGGTTATACAAAGCCATACCGTACACGTGGTGACTGCCAAAAGTTTGATCGTAGTTCAGAATACCTAAAACGGTAAGTTTACGAGTGGTACTACCGGCATCATACCCCAACGAGGCGCCTTGTATCCGGTAAACATTGGGGTCGCGGGGGCGGTAACTATCGTCGGTAGGGTTATAAATAAACGACGGGAAATTCAGGTTACGGGTCATGTTGCGGTTGTACCCATAAAGACTGCCGTAATAAATAGTGCCTTTAGCCGATAAGCCCGGTAAAATAAAGGTAAGCTTTTGGTTGGCCGTAATGGCAAAGTTCATGTTGTTTTCGTGGTTGCGGTTATAACCGCCGTGCGTTAACCGCCCCACAATGTTATTATTATTGCTGTTGCCGTTTAGCTGAAACAAACTGTAGCCGTAACTGCCATCGGGGTTATGCACCGGATAGCTGTAAGGTTTGGTTCTTTCGGAATATTCGGTAAATAAATCGCTTACGTTGGGGCTGTTGGTTTCGCCAATATTGCCGTACAGGTCCAGGCGTAAATCCAGGTTAGGAGTAACCTGCATATCCAGGTTAGAGCGGTAATTGTAGCGTTTGTGGTAATAATTGCTGTTTAAATTTTCTGCTTTACTAAAATCGCGCACCAGGCCGCCTTGGTTTAAGTAACCCACCGATACAAAATAGCGGGCTTTTTCGGTACCGCCGGTAATATCTACATTGGTGCGGTACTGCGAACTGAAATCTTTAAATAATACGTCGCGCCAGTCTACATCGGGGTGGCCGTACGGATCGGCGCCGGTGCGGTATAATTCCAGATCTTCGTCGGTAAAGGTGCGGGCCACGTTAGAGTTAATTTCGGCAATGGTGCGCAGGCTAGCCGACTCGTAGGCACTTAAATAGTCTGGCCACGACACTGGTTTGCTCATGCTGTACTCACTGCGGAGCGATACTTTAGGCGGCCCTATTTTGCCCCGGGTGGTAGAAACCACCACCACGCCATTGGCCCCCCTGATACCGTAAATAGCCGTAGTAGAAGCATCCTTTAAAATACTCACGCTTTCAATTTCATTGGGGTCCAGGCGGGCAAACTGATCGTAAGATATTTCAATGTCGTCTACAATAATGAGCGGGTTGTTATTGCCGGTAAAAGAGCTTTGGCCCCGGATGTTAAATATAGCCGCGTCGCGGCCGGGTTGTCCCGAACGTTGCTGCGACGAAAACCCTGGTATGCGGCCAGCCAATGTGTTTTGTAAACTGGCCGAAGGGCTTTGGCGTAATTCCTGGCCGGCCACACTGCTCACGGCGCCGGTCATGGTAATTTTCTTTTGCTCGCCGTACCCAATTACCACTACTTCTTCTAAAGATTTCTGATCTTCGTCGAGGGTAACATTGTAAGTGCCAGCTTGGCCTACTGCTACCTCTTTTGTAATAAATCCAATAAAAAAAAATATTAACGTACCGCCTTTGGCCGGTACTGTAAGCGAGTAGCCACCGTCTATACCGGTAGTGGTACCTACATTGGTTTCTTTTAAAATAACGGTAACGCCCGGTAAACCTTCGCCAGCTTTAGATGTTACCTTACCCGATACAATGGCCTTAACATCCTGTTTTATTCCGGTGCCCAATCCTTCCAGCGTAAGCTGCGGCGAAGGCATTATAATGTAGTAATCGGGCGCTATTTTCTCGAAGTTAAGTTTATGCGGCTTTAACAAATGCGCCAGGGCTGCATCCAGGCTCTCGGGCGCATTGGTGAGTAAGCTTACATCAGTTACCAGGGGCCGCAGCAATTCATTATCAAAATTAAAGCTGATGTTAAATTTCTTTTCTAAATTGGCTAAAACACTGGTTAATAAAAATTGACTTTTGGCTTGCTGTTCCGGGTTTTGGTGGTTGCCCCTTTTGTTAGAAGCCGTAAGTAGTTGGGCTTGTAACGGAGGGGCAAAGCCAGCTAGAAATAATAAAAACAAGCAAGGCCATTTTCGTAAAATTTTAAACATAATTATTGTTTTTTGGTGGATAACAGTTTGTTTTCTGTGCGGCTTTGGGTTGGGCGCAGGGGCAGTTGCGCCAGGCGTTTATTTAGGGCTAATCATTATTTTATTTCCTTTTTGGGTAATTTTTAAATTAAAAGATTTCTCGATGGCTTTGAGTAACATATCTACCCGGTTATGCGGACTGGTGCCGGTAAAGCGCTTATCGGCCAAAGAATTTCCGGCAAATACCACCGTGTACCCATAAGTATCTTGTAGCAAGCGGGCAACTTCAGAAAGCGGCGTATCGCGGAAGGTTATTTTATTTTGCTGGAAATCGGCGTATTCTGCGGGGGCTTCTACCACTTCCTTAAGCAGCACTTTTGCCGTATTACCCAATTCAATTTTTTCGCCAGGTTGCATAATGGCCTCGGTTACTTTACCGGTACCCAGACCCAAAATTTTGCCTTTGGCATACGTTAGTTTTACTTTTCCTTCGGTTAATACTACCCGTGTTTTAGTAGGTCGGTCGGTAACAGTAAATTTGGTGCCCAGCACTTCTATCCGCAATGCATCCGATACTTTAACCCTAAATTTCTGGTGGTTTTGGGTATGTGTTACCGAGAAAAAAGCCTCGCCATCTAACTCTACTTCGCGGGCGGTGTTGTAATTCCAGGGGTGGGCATATTTTAAAGAAGAACTGCCGTTCAGGATAGCAATAGAATTATCGGGTAATATTATTTTTTTTGTTTCGCCGAATCGGGTGGCAATGGTAATGGTATCAGCTGGCATTTGTTGGTATTGCCAAAAGCCCAGGCCCAATACCGCAAATCCAATAAATACGGCCGCCACCCGGTACCAGAATCCAAAGCCTGCATTTGCCGCCGGCGCCAGGTGTTTTTCTGCGGGCGCCTCCAACCAAATTGGTTTTGCGGGCTCTATGTGGCTGGTTATATTATGCCATACCCGGTTTACCCGCTCCGGCGAAACCTGGATATCATCGGAATGTAAATGGAGGAGTAACTCGCGGGCCTCGTAAACTACCGCCTGTTTGTGTGGATTTTGTGCCAGCCACGTTTGCCAAAATTGGTCACTTTCGGTAGTGGGTTGCAAAACCCAGTTTAAAAAATATTCATCAAGAAGAAAATCGTCAACATCAAACGCCTGATAATCCATGTACATGAGTAGTCTTTGGTAAATGCCTCGGCTGAGCGGCACCTACAAAAGGGCAATTCACGCGTTTGTCCATCATTATTTTTATAATATTTTTTAAATATTTAATATTAATAACAAATAGTAATAGATGTTGAATATTAGCTAATTAACCGCTTGTTTTATTGAATAGATAGAAATGGAAAATAGATGATTAAATCTACCAACTGCGGAAAGGGATTAAAGCTGATTGTAATGCCAGCTAAATAACAACTCACTTTGAGATGCCCCCCTGTTAAGGACTAAAAATTAATAAAGCCTGAAGTCAGGAAAATATTACTGGGGCGTAACGGAGAAAAGCAACAGGCAAATTTTAATAAAAGGGCCGTGTTGCCGCAAAATTAAGATGGCTTTGGAAATAAGATTGTAAGTTGCTTTAAGGCTCAACGACATAATATTGGCTACTTCCTGAAAGCTCAGGTTATCGTAGAATTTTAAATGAATGGCTTCGCGCTGGCGCTTGGTTAAGGTTAACATGGCTTGCGCCAGCTTTTCTTTTTGCTCATTTAGTACTTGTTCTGATACTAAATTTTGCTCGTGCGAAAAAGCTACAGCTGGTTCTAAAATATCGTAAGCAGCATTTTTATTTTTTACCCGGATAGATTCTGCGGTGGTATCTACAATTTTGCGGCGCAGGGATTTAAACAAGTAAAACTTAATGGAATCTGTGTTGCTTAAATTCTCTTTAGATTGCCACAAAGTAATAAACAAATCCTGGATGGCATCTTCTACTAAATCAGCGTCGTTAACAAGTTTAAGGCCATAGCTAAAGAGTACGCGCACATACTTCTGATAAATATCCGAAAAGGCTGCCATGTCGCCGGCCTTAAAGCGTAACCACAACTGTACATCTGTATCGGCCGGAACTGACTCTAAGTTTTGGTGAGGCGTCGGTTGCACAGCGGGTTCTAAAAACATAATAAGATTAAAAAATATTACTCGGGTTTGTGCAAATGAATTGTAAAGGTATCAGGGAAAAATGAGCTTAGTAAAATTCAATATATTCAAGTGTATCAAGTAATCCTAATCTAAGCACATTTAAAATGCTTTAGTAACTATAAAGTTCTGTTCTAATATTTTATACCTATAATAACCTAAAAACTTTGCGCCTGCCGGCACTACTGTTTAACAGATTGTTTTATCCGGCAGCACTTAAAACTACTCCTTCTAAATATGAAGCAAATTATTTATTTTTTGACTGCTAATAAACGGTTAGGCTCCTGTAAGACCTGATTAAGGGCTTTAACTATTTTACCATTACCTTGGTAACCTGCACCCTATAATTGCTTTTACATTTTAAAATATACATACCGGGCTGCAGGTGTTCTATTAATATATCGGCTTCTTTACTAATTGTTCCGGTTAAGGCTTTCTCTACCTGCACCTTGCCATCTAATCCAATTAAAGAAATCACATCACCGGGCACCGGGTTGCTATTAAACCGGATATGGAGCAACTGCCCAACCGCTATTGGCACCGGACCTACTTGCCAGAAAGGCGGTGGCGTTTTGGTGTTAACTGCTTTAATGGCGGTGTAAGAAAAAGTGCCGTTATAATCGGTTTGTTTTAAACGGTAGTAATTAAGGCCAGGCGTGGGCTGGTAATCGGTAAACGAATAACTAAGCATAATCCGGGAATTCCCAGCGCCATTTATCTGGCCGAGTTCTTTAAAATGAATGGCATCGGCAGCACGCTCTACGGTAAAAAAATTATTCTGGGTTTCAGTGGCCGTTTGCCAGGCTAGTTTTACGGCAGGTGCCGCGTAAGTAGCTGTAAACCGAAGCAGTTCTACCGGTAAGGGTACCCATTCGGCAATAGAAAAAGAGTATAACCTGGGCGGCAAGTTTAGCTGGTCTATTCTTTCTGATGAAATAAAACCATTGCCGTTGCTGGTAAAGGTAACCCCTTCGGTTTGGCCGCTGTTTATAGAAGAACCTAAGCCAATTTGCCGCTTATTGCCGCTAAAAAAGTTTTCGTTAGAATAATCCCACAAAACCCACATAAAGAGGCTAAATAAATTTTTAGAGTACCCAATCAGGATTATTTCGTTTTGGTTGGTCGTAGAAATATGGGCATCGGTAATCAGGCCATTTACCGGAAATTCTTCTTTGCGCTGGGCCAGGTAGGTGCCCGGGGTAGTGGGTAAGGTATAATGCACGGTGCGGGTGCTCACCCAATCTTTTGTAAATAAATGCAGTTGATTATTTTTTACCAGCATGGCTTCGCAATCAAATTTAGTATTGTTGCTGGTGGTTGGTACCAGGTTTTCCTGATCCTGGTAAGCAAAATAAATAATATCGGCAGTAACGGTAAGGTTGGTAGTGGCTGTTAAAGCAGCTTTACTTACCCGGTATATTTTAAGGTCGGTGCGGCTACCGTTGGTGTTATTGCCAAAATCGCCGATATAAAAATAATTAGCATCGGCGGTAATGGCTTCCCAGTCGGTGTTGGTGGCGTTATTAAGGGTTACGGTTTGCAATATATGGCCGTCGGTTTCGCTGAGGCGGTAAATACTCGCCGAACTGCCGCCATCATTCATGGTCCAGAGTTGGTCATCGGTATAAACCAGACCGGAGGTTTCGTTTAAAGTAGCAGGTAAATTTTTGGGGTTGGTTAAGTTATAAGTAGTAGCCGAGTAGGTGCAGCTACCGTTATTAGTGGTGGCATCTGGTTCGTAATTGCTGGCATTGGGGTCCGGGCAACCGTTTTGGGCCCAGCCTTTGGTAGCACCGCTTAAAATCAGCAGAAATAAAGCAAAGACTTTAAAAGAATTAGGCCAGCCCCATAAATTATTCGGGGTACAACGGCTTGCTTTATATGAGCTTAAATTCCGGAACACTAACGTAAGATGAATATTCTTTTGTGTTATAAATATTGCAAATATTTAATGTTTATACTACTTATTTTTAATAATATCAACCAGCAGGAATAAGAACTACTTAAAAATTATACCTAGTAAGCTAAGGGTTTAATTTAAAAGGGTAACCGATGCCCGGAATGGCTGTGAGGCTTGTTATTTTAAAATATTATAAAATTTTATTTATTGAAATGAACCAGAACTGGTGCTACATAAATTTTATGTTCGGCAAAAATAAACCCCAGCTACGTTTACTGTAACCGGGGTTTAAGGTATTCTGGGTTTATGGTTGTTGCAATGTTTGGTCGCGTTTGGCTTTAAACTCGGTGCCGGGTTTCCATTGCGGCCAGGAACTGCCCTGGCTTATCTGGTAACCTACCCTAAAATAAAGTTTCAGGTCTTCCAGCGCGCCCGAAAAATCCCAATCGGGTTTTACATCGTCGGTTACTTTGTGGTAATCGTTGGCAGTGTAGGCATCGGCTTTGTTTTGTAAATAGTCGGCGTCGTGGTCTACCGATTTAATACCAGATTTGGCGTAAAGCGCGGGTACACCTTGTTTGGCAAATTCAAAATGGTCGGAGCGGTAAAAAGAACCTTTTTCGGGGGTAGCTTCCGGTACAATTTGCCGGTTTTGCGTGGCTGCTGCCTGGGCCAGTAAATTGTCGAGGGTAGAGTTGCCGTAACCCACAATAATTACGTCTTGCGTGCGGCCGTGCGGGTTCAGGCCATCCATGTTAATATTGGCCAACGTTTTATTTAAAGGGTAAAGCGGATTGCTGGCGTAATATTTAGAACCTAGCAAGCCTTTTTCTTCGCCGGTTACGGCTAAAAACAATACCGATCTTTTGGGTTTTTGCGGTAGTTGGGTGTAGGCTTTGGCAATTTCTAATAAACCGGCGGTGCCCGACGCATTATCGAGGGCGCCGTTAAAAATCTGGTCGCCTTTTAGCTGTGGGTCGCGGCCCAGGTGGTCCCAGTGGGCGCTGTACACAATATATTCGTCTTTTAATTTAGGGTCGGAGCCTTCGAGTTTAGCCACTACATTTCGCGATTGCACTTCGCGAAGCTGGTTTTTAACGGTAAAGTTTGCTTTAGCGCCCAAGGCAACCGGTTTAAAATTTTTGCTAAGGGCCTGCTGCTTTAAAGTCTTAAAGTCTTTACCGCTGGCGGAGAATAATTCTTTTGCTTTGTCCAGCGTAATCCAGGCTTCTACCTGTACGCGGTCCATGTTTTTGTTCGTGTTGCTGATATCAAAATTCTCGCGGCCCCAGCTCCCCGAAATTACTTCGTAAGGATAGCCCGCCGGTTTGGTTTCATGAATAATAATACAGGCCGCCGCGCCTTTGGCTGCCGCAATTTCGTATTTATAAGTCCAGCGGCCGTAGTAAGTCATGGCCCGTCCTTTAAACATATTATCATCGAGTTTAGATGTATCCTGTGGATTAGGAATGGGCGGATCGTTTATCAACATTACAATGGTTTTGCCTTTTACATCCAGCCCTTTGTAATCGTCCCAGCCGTACTCGGGCGCAACAATGCCGTAGCCTACAAAAACAATATCTGAATTGCTAACCTGTACCTGGGGTGTAAACCGTTTCGAGATGGCTACATATTCGTTTGGGAAAGAAAGGCTGATTTTTTTGGTGCCTGCCGTAAAAGAAGCCGTAGGTTGAGGCGTAAAACCTACCATGGGTACTTTCTGCACAAAAGTACCATCGGGGTTGCCGGGGCGCAGGCCTAGTTGGGTAAACTGCCGGGTTAAATACGCTACTGTAGAGTCTTCGCCGCGGGTACCGGGGCTACGGCCTTCGTAGGCATCGGAAGCTAAAATTTTAATGTGGTTCAGGAGCGAAGTGGCATTAAAGCTGGCCAGGGCCGGCACCGGTACACTGCTAGTATCGGAACGTTGGGCTTGTTGGGTATTATTGCCGGCCTGGCGGGATTTTTCTTTACAACTGGCCAGTAAGCTTATGCCCAGCAAGGTATAAAAAATGTATTTCATATAGCATCAGGGTTTTAGGTGGCTCTAATTTACCAGATTTCCCCGAAATATATCAGCACAAAAAAAAGCCGGCCCCAAACAACTAAGGCCGGCTCATAAACACCCAAAAAACAACAATAATTAAAAGGTACGCGGTAAGATTTAAAATGCTTTTAATTAATTCTTTCAGAAAAACCGTCCGTTTTAAAATCAGATTTTAAAAGGTAGCGCTTAACGGCCAATTATTTATTTAAAACCAAAGGCTTAAAATTTGCCCCTTGTTTAAATTATTCTATTATAAAGCTTACGTCTACCGTGGCTCTTACCAGAATCTGGCCCGGCGCAATGGTGGAGCCTCCTGCACCCATATCAGCCGATTCCATCATTTTATTGGCCATGGCTGCCCGGTACATGGGCCGCGGGTAACCTTCAGAACTGGCTTCGGTAATGTTGTATACCCGGCCGGGTTTGGCCCCCAACTCTTTTGTAAGCGAGGTAGCTTTTTCTTTAGCCGACTGAATGGCTAGTTTACGGGCTTGCTCGCGGTATTTCTGTAATTCCGAGGTTCGGTATTCAATACCTTCTACCCGGTTGGTGCCGGTTTTATAAATACCGGTTAATATCTCGTCGAAACGGTTTACCTTACGCACTATAATTGAAACCGAGCGTTGAGTCATGTAATTATCCGGAACCGATTGGCCGTAATCGCCTACGTAATTCGGGTAAACACTTAAATTGGTGCTCTGAATATCTTTGGCCTCAATGCCGGCCTTTTTTAAATAATTGAGCAACTCTTTTACCTTGTCGTCGCTTTCTTTGCGGGCCGCATCCAGGTTTTTATTGCGTACATCAATACCAACGTTTAAAAGAATTTCGTCGGGCTGTACCTTTACTTCGCCAACCCCCGATACGCTCACCAAAGGCGGTAATACCGCTTGTTGCTGCGCCTGAACGCTTTGCGCCACTCCTAAAAATGAAATATAAAACAAAAATAACAGGAAGCGTTTCATAAGCAATTAAAATTTTTAATAATAGCCTCCCGAATCCAAGTATCATGCCACTTATATATACAACACTTGTATGTTGATAAATATTTTAAACCAGCCGCTAAATATTTAACCCCTCTAGTTTAACCAGAGCTAACTTAGAACTTTGAGTTTAGAGGCGGTAAATATTTAGAAATTAAAGCGTAAGCAAATAAATATTAGTTAAATGTTGGTGGTGCCAGTTGGCATTCGGGTAAGTTTTGCATCTGATTAAAAAATTTTGGCTTAGCTAAAGTCTTTGCGGGTTAACTTTGCACTTTTTAAGACCAAGTATTTGCTTTTATATTCCTAATAATATTTTCTGAATGGCTTCTCTTTCTTTATACGATCCGTTTGAGCGGATGCAATTTGGCCCGGACACTTGTTTTTTGTGCGGTAACCCAACTACTGCGGCCAATGCTTTACCGGTTTTCCCGAACTGGCTGCAACAGCACTATCATTTAGCCGATAAACAATTACTGCTGCTGGATAAAAGTGTTATTACCTACCGCGAGCTTACCATTCCGTGCTGTCCGGTTTGCCGGGAGCAACACGTAAAGCCCCTCGAAGATAAAATAGAAGCGGCGCACCAGCGGGGTATTGCTGGTTTTAGAGAATTGCCCGAACGCGATATTTTTTTGTGGCTGGCCATTATATTTTACGGCATTCTGGTGCGGGAACTCGCCAACGAGAAAAACCCACTGATTATGCCGGAACATGCCGTAGGCGAAAACCCAAAAATGTTTACCAAGTTTCAGTCGTTTTACAAATTATTGCAGGCCTTGCGGGTGCCCATTGAGTTCGATGATTTTACCCCTTTTAGTTTATTTGTAGCCGAAGTGGTCGAAACCGAAGACGACACCACACCTTTTGAATACCGCGATGAATTAACCACCATGATGTTTAGCCTGAAAATGGGGCCGGTGGTATTAATTTGTAATCTCCTGGACAATGGTTTGCTGCGGCAGGTTTTACACCGGGTTTGGGTCGATATAAAAGATAAGCCGCTGCACCCCTTGCAGGTAGCCGAATTTACCGCCCGCGCGTATTACGGCGCTTATTTGCTCAATGCCATTCCGGAATATTTTGAACGCAAAGCCAACCCAACCGATGATTTCCTGACCTACGATACGTTAATAGACGATATTACCATGCCGGTTTTTAATCCCTGGGAAAACAGCGCTTACGCCAAGGTACTCGCCGAAATGTGGAAGAAATGGCAAATTAATCCCGCCGAAATCTTGAAGAAGCCCGAGGAGCCGCTTAGTTTTATTCACGACGAAAACGGCGCCGTGCGCACCATTGTTAGTTTTCCGCCGGTAGGCTAAAGGCATATCGGCGGGCAATATTTACTTTGCTTATGCCTGGTAGCACATTAAGGTTTTGTTACAGAATCGGGCAAACAAATTGTATCGTAACCGTACGGCTTACAGTGTTAGTTTGGTGTAACTTATTGATTATTAATTATTTGTGAGTATGGCATATTTATTATGGTAAAACAACGGGGCTTTTTGCTTAAACCGGTATTTACAACAGCAAATATTTTGGTTGAAGCAAGGCCCTACGTCTTGCCCGTAAATTATTTACCTGGTTATGCTGTACAACTATCTTAAAATTGCTGTTCGCCACCTGTTGCGGCACAAAGCTTTTGCTTTTTTAAATATTGCGGGTTTGGCAGTTGGCGTGGCAGCAGCCCTGGCTATATTTCTGGTCGTTACCTTTGAGCTTAGTTTCGATCAATATCATACCCACAAAAACCGAACGTACCGGGTAGTAAATGAGCTTACCCATGCCGCTGGCAAAGATTACCAAACCGGTGTGCCTTTTCCGTTTGGTAAAGCTTTGCAAACCGATTTTCCGCAGCTAAAAAAAGTAGCCATGACCTTTGGCGCGTACAATGCCCAGGTAGCGGTCGTGAACGGAAGCGGGCAACCCGGCCTAAAGTTTAAAGAAGAAACGAGCGTACTTTTTGCTGACCCGGTATTTTTCGATATTTTCGATTATACCTGGTTGGCCGGCACGGCCCAAACGGCCTTACATGCTCCCAATGCAGTAGTGCTGAGCCGCAGTATGGCTCAAAAGTACTTCGGAAACTGGCAACAAGCTTTGGGCCGGCAGTTAAAACTAAACAACCAGGTGCTGATGCAGGTTACCGGGGTGGTGGCCGATGTACCGCAGAACTCTGATTTGCAGAAAGGTATTTTTGTATCGTACCCTACTTTGCGGAATCTTTTGCCCGCCGATGACTTTACGAATTGGGGTAGCGTTTGGAGCGATTCGCAGTGCTACATTTTACTGCCCGCAGAAACCACCGCCGCGGCTTTTAACAACATGCTGGCTAATTTTATAAAAAAATATCAGCCTACCGATAAAAACCACACCTATTTACTGCAACCGCTTTCCGATTTACATTTTAACCCCAACTATCCGCCGCCAACTTTCCGGAGCATTACAAAACAAACCATTCTGTCGTTGGTACTGATTGGCTTGTTTATACTGGTAATTGCCTGCATTAATTTCGTGAACCTGGCTACGGCGCAAGCCATGGGCCGGGCCAAAGAAGCCGGCGTGCGCAAAGTATTGGGCAGTAACCGGAGCCAGCTAATCGGGCAATTTTTAGGCGAAACCTTTATTATTGTGCTGCTCTCGGTGTTCAGTGCGGTGTTGTTGGTGCACTTGGTTTTGCCTTGGGTGCAGCCCATTACCAACCTGCCCGAAAATTTTAAATGGGCTGCGGCTCCGCACGTGTTTCTTTTTCTGGCGGCCATTATTGTGGGTCTTACGCTTTTAGCTGGTTTTTACCCGGCGTTAATATTATCGGGTTTTAAACCCGTTGATGCTCTTAAAAGTAAATTGGCCGTGCAAACCGTGGGCGGTTTTTCTTTGCGGAAAGCTTTGGTAGTGGTGCAGTTTTCTATTTCGCAGGTATTAATTATTGCTACGCTTATTTCTATTGCCCAAATGAATTTTATCCGGCAAAAAGATTTAGGCTTTAACCAGGCCGCTATCTTACTGGCCGAAATTCCGGACGATAGCGTGGCCAGAACTAAAATTCAAACCTTAAAAAACCAGTTTGCCGCTTTACCGGGCGTAGATAAGGTAAGTTTTAATTCGGCGGCACCCATTTCGGGCAGCAACTCCAACACCAATTTTAAATTTAGCAGTGCTACCCAAGACGAGAATTTTCCGCTGAATGTAAAAGCTGGCGACGTAGATTATTTCGATACGTTTAAACTCCGTTTTCTGGCCGGGCGGCCTTATGGCGCCAGCGACACCATCCGGGAAGTAGTTATAAACCAAATGCTGCTAGATAAAGTAGGCGTGCGCAGCCCCGCCGAAGCAATTAGCAAAAAGATAGAATTTCATGGGCGTAAATATCCCATTGTGGGCGTTGTAGCCGATTTTCATCATACTTCTTTGCGCCAGCCCATTGTACCCATTGCCATCTGTAGCCAGAAAAGTAGTTTCCGGCAGGTAGCGCTTAAATTAAAAGGCCATAATTTAAAAGAAACGCAAGCACAGGTAGCGCAAATCTGGTCGGCGGCTTTCCCCGACTATGTATACGAAGGCACTTTCCTGGACGAGCGCATTGCAGAGTTTTACGAAGAAGAAACCAAGCTGGCGCACTTGTTTCAGATATTTGCCGGTATTGCCATTTTTATTGGTTGCCTGGGCCTGTACGGCTTGGTATCGTTTGTAGCCGTGCAAAAAACAAAAGAAATCGGCATCCGGAAAGTATTGGGGGCCTCGCTCACCAATATTGTATCGCTGCTGTCGAAAGATTTTTTAAAATTAGTGGTACTGGCTAATTTAATTGCCTGGCCGCTGGCGTGGTGGGCCATGCACCAATGGCTGCAAGACTTTACTTACCGCACGCCCATTGGCTGGTGGATGTTTGCCGTTGCCGGTTTAGGCGCACTGTTTATTGCCTTAATTACCGTGAGTTTTCAGGCCATTAAAGCTGCGGTAGCCAATCCGGTAAATGCCCTTAAAAATGAGTAAAGTTACGGGCGATGAGGTTTGTTGGGCTACGATTTTAATGACTAACAGTATAGTCTTATGGTTATCCGGGGCTGGTTATCCGGGAAGTAAAACTAAAATATTCAATATTATAGGCAAATTAACGTTGCTTGGCGTAAAACAAAATTGCCGTTTAAGTATAGTGGCGGGATATTTTTTATTTTACCACTAATCTCCAATCAAGATTTTCTATCTTTTGTAAAGTCAGAGAGTATCGCTCTTTTACCCGTTAATTTTAGGGTGTCTTGTCCGTTTCTGATTTCTAAATAATCTAAATGAATATCATGGGCTTGGGGTATGTACATTGCTACAACATGCCCTATTCTGATGGTCTCTGCGGAATCTAAAGTGATTTTGTCTAATTGCTGGCCCTGATATTCTTCTTGTTCTATTTTCTTCCCTTGCGTTAATATTTCGTCCAGACTTGGTCGGTAAAGTACCTCTATGGTATTCCTTGCTTTATTTTCTAATCTTAAGTCATGAACAGGATCACAGCTAAAAACTATAATACTGAATAAAGAAATAAAGTAAATATTTCAAGGGATAATTCTTTTTAATTAGCTTACAACTTGTCGACCAAGAAGTAGTAGTTCAGTATTTTACAGCTTGATTAATCAAATTTAAATATAAGCAAACGCGCAGTAATTACCATTTAGCTTCCGGAAAGATTTAGCATAAGGCTACAAGCCAGTATAATTTACTTGAAACCTTGGTGCCTGTTATTTTCCTGCTTGCTGGTGCTTTCTATAAGGTCATTTATTTTTAAATATTACTGGTACTCTAAAATATTCGGGCGGTTAAAGCAACCTTCGGGGCTTGGCCGGCATCTATAGGGTAATACAAGCCTGTACCTGTAAGTCCATTCCTAATTTTAAGTTAATGCGTTTACCACATCTGGTTATAATTTTATTCTTAGCTACTTTAGGCTGTCCGGGTTTGGGCTGGGCGCAGGGCTTAAAAGGCACAGTAAAAAGCAGTACCGGCGAAATACTGCCGTTTGCTTCTATTTATGTAGTTAACCTGCAAAGTGGCGCTTCGTCTAACATAGATGGGCTGTACGAAATGAAGTTGCCGGTTGGAAACCACACGGTAACGGTGCAATATATTGGCTACAAAGCGCAGCAAATACAGGTAGAAATTAAAACCGAGTGGCTGACGCACGATTTTGTATTAACGCCGCAAGCCGTTACGCTAAGCGAAGTACGGGTTTCGGGTAAAGAAGAAGACCCGGCGTACACCATTATGCGCAAAGCCATTGCTAAACGTAAATTTCACCAGTTGCAGTACAACAGCTACGAAATGAAGGTGTACATGAAAGGCACCGGCGAACTTACCAATGCCCCCTTTTTTTTAAAAAAGAAATTAAAAGAAGAAGGCATAAAATTAAACGAGGCTTACACCAGCGAATCGGTGAGTGTGATAAAATTCCGGCAACCGAATAAAATAGATGAACGGGTAATATCCATTCGCACCTCCGGCAATGCCAAAGGTTCGGGCTCGGCTTCGCCGAGTTTATTTATCGGCCAGAGCTTTTACAAAGATAAAGTGGCCGATGCCGTTTCGCCGCTGGCGGGCCATGCGTTTGGGTACTATAAATTTAAATACGAAGGCAGCTTTCGGGAAGGGAATTTAGAGATAAATAAAATACGGGTAACACCGCGGTCGCGGGGCGATAACGTGTTTGAAGGCTACATTTATATTATTGAAAACCTGTGGGCTATTCATTCGCTCGATTTAAAAACCAGTTTAATGGGTTTCCCGATTCAGGTAAAACAAAACTTTGCTGCTGTAGCCGAAAACGTTTGGATGCCGGTTACGCACCAGTACAAGTTTTCGGGCAAGGTTATGGGTTTTGGCGGCGAGTATAAATACCTGGCCACCTGCAGCGATTACAAAGTAGAACTAAATAAAGCGTTGCAGGTTAAAACCGAAATTATCGACGAAAAAGTAGAGCCCGTACCGGCCGAAGTGCTGGCAGCCAAACCCGCCAAAAGCAAAGCCCTGGCCACCGAAATATTGCCTACCGAAGACAAAATGACGCGGAAGCAGTTCCGGAAAATGATAAATAATTACGAGAAGGAAACCTTAAAAGCGCAACCGGCCCCTGAAGTAATTAGCGAAAAAAGTTACGTGGTTGATAAACTGGCCTACAAACGCGACTCGGCATATTGGGAAAATACCCGGCCGGTACCGCTAACCCAAAAAGAAGTAAAAGGCTATTACCGCGACGACTCTACGGCAATAGTAAAGCAGGCCGAGCTAACCGGAAAAGACCCTAAAAAAGCCATAAAAAAGAAGAAGTTCGACCCGAAAGATATGATCACCGGTGGTTATTACAACTTGTCGCCGAGAGCCAGTATTCTTATTATTCCTACGTTTGCCCAGGTGTATTACAATACCGCCGAAGGGGTAAACGTAAATGTAAGCGGACGGTTCCGGTACCGCTACGACAGCTTGCGCCAAAACCTGGAATTTTCTCCTACGTTGCGTTACGGTTTTTCGAGCCAGAATTTTTATGCCAAAGGCCGGCTATCGCACCGCCTGCAAAACGCCAAAACGTTCCGGAACCGGTTTGTTTACCTGGAAGGCGGTAATTTTGTAGAACAGTTTAACCCCGAAGAACCCATTCATCCGCATATAAATACTTTAAGTGCGCTTTTCTTTCGGCAAGATTATCTTAAAATGTACGAAAAATTGTACGTTAAGCCTGGCCTGAATTACCAGTTGTCGCCGTTCTTAAAGTTTAGCGGTAACCTGGAGTGGGCCCGCCGGAGCCAGCTGTATAACCACGCCGATTACAGCTTTTTCTACTCCGATTCACGCACCTTTTCGCCGAGTTTACCGCAAAACAACGAACTCCCCGATACCGGCTTCCCGACGCACAACGCTTTATCTTTACAAGCCCAAATCAGTTACCGACCGGGCGGCAAGTACCGTGTACAAAATGGCCGCAAAATACCCATACCCGAAAGCTCGCCGGAGTTTTTGTTAAGCTACCGCAAAGGTATACCGGGCGTTTTGGGCAGCGATGTAAATTACGACCAGGTACAACTGGGCCTAAACCACCGGTTTGTTTTTGGTGTGCGGGGCCGGCTGGAGTATGAGTTGCGCGGCGGCGCGTTTCTGAATACAAAGCAAATGTATTTTATGGATTACCAGCATTTCGACGGCAACCGCACCATTTTAAGCAGTTTGCGGCCGGCCGGCGCTTTCCGCCTTCTCGATTATTATGCCTACAGCACCAACAATACTTATTTCTCGGGGCACACGCATTATGCTTTCCGCAAGTTTTTGTTTACCCACATTCCCGAAGTACGCCTAACCGGTATACGCGAGAATATTTTTGTAAATTATTTAAAAACTGCCCGTTCGCCGCATTATTACGAGTTGGGTTATTCTTTAGATAATGTATTCCGGATATTCCGGCTCGAAGCGGCTACCTCTTTTGAAAATGGTAAATACCAGCAATTTGGTTTTAGAATTGGCATTGCCACCGTGTTTAAAATAAATGTAGATTAGTTTAAAACCGCTGTTATAAAACCGGACGAACTTTGTATCAAAACCGGACAGGTTAGTACCTGTTTTGGGTATAAATGGCTTTAAAACAATGTTTTACGAACGTGGCATGTTAATTCCTTGCAATTAAATTGTTTTAAGGTTAAAGGCCAATACCATGTTCCGGAATTATCTCAAAATTGCTATTCGCAGTTTGCTGAAGCAGAAATTTTATACTTTCATTAACCTGGCGGGGCTCACCTTAGGTATTACTTGTTGTCTGCTTATTTTCCTGTTTGTGCAAAACGAACTAAGCTACGACCAGTTCCATACCCATGCGGATCGGATTTTCCGGGTATTGCGAATAGACCATCAGAATGGAACCTTGGGTAAAATACCGTACACGTCTGGCCCGTACGGCCCGACTTTGGTTACCGAATTTCCGGACGATATTAAAGCTGCCGTGCGCATTATGCCCTCCCGGGCCCTGGTCTCGTACGGAAATAAATCTTTTAAAGAAGAAAGCCTGATTCTGGCCGATTCAAATTTTTTTCAGGTTTTTTCTTTTCCCTTGCTCCAGGGCAATGCTGCCACCGCTTTAACTACGCCAGATGGGGTAGTACTTAGCCAGGAAACGGCCCAAAAATATTTTGGCAAAGAAAACCCCATCGGCAAAATACTGACTTTAGATAAAACCGAAACCTACCAGGTTACGGGAGTTATGCAAAATGTACCCGAAAATTCGCACCTGCAATTTGCCCTGATATTGCCTATAACGCCTGTGGCCCGGGAAGATTGGTTTAATGTATGGCGCAACAATGCCATGTATACCTACGTTTTGCTCGCTGCCCAAAGTAAAACTAACGTTCTGCACGCTAAATTTCCGGCTTTTATGGATAAATACCTGGCGGATGCTTTTAAAGTGTGGGGCGGCCGCATGGATTTGGCTTTAGAACCTTTACCGGCTATTTATTTAACCGGCGATGCCGTGTTTGATGGCGTAGCCCACGGCAGCAAAAATAATGTGTACATCTTTTCGGCTATTGCCGTGTTTATTCTGGTAATTGCCTGTATTAATTTTATGAACCTGGCTTCGGCGCGGTCGGTGGGGCGGGCCAAGGAAGTGGGCGTACGCAAAGTTTTAGGGGCTTACAAACAAAATTTAATTTTGCAGTTTTTAAGCGAGAGTACGTTGCTTACGGTAGTGGCGGTGGCGCTTTCGTTGGTGCTCATGGTGCTCACTTTGCCGTACTTTAACCAAATCGCCGAAAAAAATCTAACTATTCCGTTTAATAATCCCTGGCTTTATGTGGTATTGCTGGGCGTAGCGGTGCTCGTGGGCTTACTGGCCGGCAGTTACCCGGCGTTTTTTCTGTCGTCGTTCCGGCCGGTAAAGGTATTAAAAGGCCGCTTATCTACGGCAGCCGGTAACCCAGTGCTGCGCAAAACATTGGTAGTTTTTCAGTTTAGTATTTCTATCTTCCTGATTATTGGTACTTTGGTTATTTTCCGGCAAATGCAATATATGCAAAACAAAAACCTGGGCTTTAGCCAGGAGCAGGTTATTACCATTCCGTTAGATAATGGCGAAATTCACAGCCGCCGCCAAACTTTTATAAACCAGGTAAAACAATTGCCCGGCGTAAAAAATGTGTCAGTCATGTCGGGCGAACCCGGTGGTTTCCACGATCGGTATTCGTTTGAGATACCCGATAAGCCCGGCGAAAACTGGAGTTTCCGGACAGTTTTTACCGATATAGAATACGTACCGGCTTTTGGTATGCAAATAGTAGCGGGCCGCAATTTCTCTAAATCTTTTCCTGCCGATTCTACGACCGCCATTATTTTAAACGAAACCGCGGTTAGTAAATTAGGCTGGACGCCCCAGCAAGCCATTGGTAAGCAAATAAATGATAAAGGGTTTATGGATGTAAATAACCACCGTAAAGTAATTGGAGTGGTAAAAGACTATCATTTTTCTTCTTTAAAAGAAACCATTGAGCCTTTGGCCTTATTAATGCGCAACGACCACCGGGTAATTTCTATACGGCTGGCATCGGGTAATCCTAAGCCGGCGCTGACGGCTATAGAAAAAGTGTATACCCAAACCGCGCCCAAGTACCCGTTTGCCTATCGTTTCCTCGACGAAGAATTTGCCAGCCAGTATAAAACCGAGCAAAAACAAGCCCAGGTATTTACCATTTTTTCGGTACTCGCCATTTTTATTGCCTGTTTGGGTTTATTTGGATTGGCTTCTTATACCACCGAGCAGCGCCGCAAAGAAATTGGTATCCGCAAAATATTGGGTGCCTCGGTTGGCGGCATTGCGGCATTGTTTTCTATTGATTTTTTAAGGCTGGTATTGTTATCCAATATTTTAGCCTGGCCTTTGGCTTGGTATGCCATGCACCAATGGTTACAAAACTTTAGTTACCGCATACCTATTAACCTCGGTATTTTTCTGTTGGCGGGTGCGGTCGCTTTAATTATTGCCCTTTTTACCATTAGCTTTCAGGCGGTGCGGGTAGCTATTGCCAATCCGGTAAATGCTTTGCGCGAAGAATAAATTATCCCTAATGATCCAAGTTGCAATTTATTTCAGGAGGTTGGCGCAACTACGCCTGTTAATGGCCGGGGCAATAAATATTGGTTAAAATGCCGTTGCGGGGCTTGCTACCAAGTTTTTTTATTAGTTCCCGCCGTTAATACAGGGGTGTCTTTCAATAGGCCAAATACGCCTTTCAACCGCCTGCTTTGGGCATAGACAGAATAAAAATTGATTAAGGGTTTGTTGCCATACTAATTTGCTGTTGTAGTGTACCTGCCGGCATTTGCTGTTAGAGCATCACATCAATCCGCATTAGTTTAATTCTGTTAAAATGAACTATAGACCCGCTTACCGGAAAAATAAACGGCTGATAAAAGAGCTTTTCTCGACAATGCTTTGGCTGTTGATTCTATTCTTCTTAATAAATTTCAGCGCCCGCGCTCAAACTGCAAATCCCGGCATAGACCCTTTGTACCAGGTACCGGAGGTGTGGGTAAATGCGCCGGTTTCAAATTTAACAAAACTACCCGGCAACAAAACTTTAATTAGAGGTCCTTTTGAAAAGGTAAACAACCAATCTAAACCCGGTTTAGCCCGCCTGAACGCCGATGGTACTTTGGATAATAGTTTTACTGCTGATATTTCAGATTATACCATTCAGGTAATGGCGGCGCAATCGGATGGAAAAATAATAATTGGCGGCTACGCGAAAAATAATAATGGCACTTCTCAACCGGCGCTGGTGCGGTTAAATAATGATGGCACCCGCGATAATAGCTTTTTTATCAGCCTGGAACCCAGTAGCATTGGGTACGCGCTTACCCATATTGCCGTACAACCCGATGATAAAATAATAGTAGGCGGCGGATTTAAAGTAAAAAATACTGATAAACAAAACTTAGTACGGTTTAATGCCGATGGAACGCTCGATATTGGTTTTCAGCTTGATTTAGTTCCAATGCCTGCTGATATAAACCCCGGCGAATTCATTCAGGGAATTGGCCTGCAACCAGATAATAAAATTTTATTGGGCGGTTTTTTTAATAAAGTTAATGGCGAATCCATTGAAGAGTTGGTGCGCCTGGAGCCCGATGGTAGTATAGACCATACTTTTACCAGTGCGGTTTTAGGTGGAATAAAAGAATTTGCCTTTTTACCTGACGGCGAAATAATAATTGCCGGCACGTTCTACGGACAAGACGAAATCAGTTTAGTGTTGGCGCGGTTAAACCCCAATGGCACCTTAGATACTCGTTTTGATGCCGTGGAAGAACACGACGCCGGCAGTACTACTTATTTTAACTCTATCCGCGGCATAGAGTTGTTGTCAGATGGCAAAATATTAGTTTCGGGCTTTATTCATAAAATTAATGGGGTAGCAAAAGAAGCACCTCTGGTGCAGATTAACCCAAACGGCAGCCTAAACAATACTTTTAACTACCAAATGCCTTTTAAAGCATTTAACAGTTTTCGGGTGTTGCCTGGCAACAGCATTCTGGTTACCGGTACTTTTAACAAAACCGTTGGCGGCGAATGTATTTACCTGGCTCGCCTGCGGCCAAACGGTCTCGAAGATGGTAGTTTTACCTTACCGTTACATGCCCGCACCGGAGTATACCTGGAGCAACTACCGGATAATAAAACTTTAATTTACGGTTCGTTTAACCAGGTAGGTAATTTATCTCGCCGTAGTTTAGCCCGGCTGTTATCCGATGGCCGGCTCGATATTAGTTTCGGCCCAATTTTCGAGAGTCAGGGCCCGCTGCATATTTATGGGGTGGGCGTGCTGCCCAACGGCCAGATACTGGTAGGGGGCAATTTTACCAAAGTAAACGGGCTGGCTCGTCAAGGTTTAGTTAAGCTCAATGCCAATGGCAGTATTGATAATACTTTAGCTGAATTTGAAATAAATGCTGATTATTCGCCGGAAATCAGGAGCATATTGGTTTTGCCGGATAACCGGGTGGTGGTAAGCGGTAGCTTTTTAAAAGTAGGCGGTAAAACCAGAACTAACCTGGCCCGGCTAAACAGCAATGGTACTTTAGACGAATCATTTACTACTGGTGTTGAAAGAGGAGCCGCACTCCGGCTATTGTACCAGCCCCGGGAGAACCAAAGCCCAGGCAAAATTATAGCCGCAGGCAACCTGCAATTCAAAGGCCCCAATGACAACAGATATACAAGCGTTATTTCGCGCTTTAACGAAGACGGTAGCTTAGATAATACTTTTACTTTCGACCCATCTGGTTTTACCTCAATTAACAGCCTGGCCATCCAGCCCGACGGTAAAATATTGATGAGCGGTCAAACGGGAGCTGCTTACCCCACCAAACTTTTTCTGTACCATGCCGATGGCTTACCCGATACAGATTTTTCGGTAGCTTTAAACAGCAACGTAGAAAGGATTTTAACTATGGTACCACAAGCAGATGGCAAGCTATTGGTAGGCGGTTCGTTTACGGCTATGAATGGCATTAACCGGACCAATTTAGCGCGGCTGCACGCCAATGGTACCGTAGATAACGATTTTGCTGCCAACCTAAACGCCGCTGGATTTGTTAGTAGCCTGTTGGTTTTGCCGGATAATAATATTTTAATTGGCCAGTATACCTTGCTACCCGGTTCTAATGATTTGCCGGTAGTACAAAAATTATTGGTTAATACTTCGCTGCCAACTATACCGGCTACACCCGTTAGCTTAGTAGCTACTGCTTTATCTGGCACCCAAATAGGTATAACCTGGTCAGATAATGCCACCGACGAATTGGGCTATGAACTGGAAAGTGCGCCCGATGCCAATGGTCCCTACACGGTTATAGGTTCTCTGCCGGCAAATGTTAATATTTTTACGCACCGCGGTTTGTCAGGTAATACTACTTATTTTTATCGGGTAAGGGCCCGCAATGGAGCCGGATACTCTGGTTATAGTCTGGTGGCCCAAGCCACCACACCCAAGCAAACCCAGGCTATTGCGTTTGAGGCCATACCAGATAAAACGTTTGGTGCTGAGCCCTTTACTTTAGTAGCAACAGCTACCTCAGGTTTAACCGTTACTTTTACGGTAGTGTCCGGGCCTGCAACACTCTTGGGTAATAACTTAATCTTAACGGCACCCGGCCAGGTAAGAATAAAAGCCACTCAGGGCGGAAATAACACTTTTATGGCCACGGAGGCCGAGATAACCTTATGTGTAAGGCCGGCTAAACCAGTTATTGTGGTAAATGGCACCCAATTGGCGGTAAGTAATGGCACTGGTACGGCCGTCAGTTACCAATGGTACCGGCAGGATGCACCTATTCATGCGGCTACGTCGGCTACTTATACTGCCACCCAATCCGGCGAATATACCGTGGTGTTAACGGCTGGTAACTGTACTTCAGAACCTTCGCAAAAGGTAGTTATTAACATTCCCGGTTCAGAAATCAATAAAGAAATGCTTTTGTTCCCCAATCCGGCCACTGTAAATTTAAATGTTTGGGCAACAGAAGTTGCTGGCAATGAGGTTGTATTAAATTTACTTACAACAACGGGTAGTTTGGTCTGGCAGAAGAAAGCGGCGGTAGTAAATAGGCAAGTAGTGGCGCAAATAAGCTTAAAAGGCTTAGCTAAAGGTATGTACCTGCTCCAGATGCAATCGGATAATAATTTATCCCGGCATAAAGTGGTGGTACAATAAGTAAGTGCTTGGCCAAAAAATATAAATTCGTAAGCGTGGTCATTCTTCTTGCGCTTCTTTTTTAGATAATTAAAATTCTTGATAATTTTAGCCGTATATTATTTTAGTAATTGTTTTGCCGCTCCAATGGAGTGGCAAAATTTTTTATAGAGAACCACATCTTGCCAGAGGCTTTAATTACAAATGAAGTAAACGTCTAAGGTTGGTATAGCTTAATAAATTTAATCTTCTTTAAAAAGCGGTTCTTCCATTTTTAATTTTAATTTAGTGACGCTTAACTATTTTAAAGTTTAACTATCTATTAGCCAGAATATGCTCATTCCGGATTTTTAAGAATGCCCATGCTATCTAATCAATCAGAACCCGATAAGGTGCTGTGGTTAAGCGCAGTTTAGATACTTGGGTTTACGGAACAAAATTCTTAGCACATTAACTTTACTTTATAATTTCCCTAATTTTTAATTCCCCTAAAACTATGGCCAATGCTTTAAATTTTATGCCCGAGCTGGAACCCGACGAGCTGGCATTTGTGCAATCGCTGATGCATAATATGAACGATGCCCAGGCGCAGCAGTTTACCAATATTTACCGGTCGCGGCGCAAAGAACCCATGCTAATTTTAATAACAGCGGCCATTGGCTTTTTTGGCGTAGCCGGCGTACACCGGTTTGTGATTGGCAGCATTGGCATGGGCTTGCTGTATTTATTTACCGGCGGTTTGTGTTTTATTGGTACCATTGTAGATATCATTAACTACAAGAGCCTTGCCTATAAGTATAATGTAAAAGAAGCCCAGCGGGCCAGCTATATGGTTGGGCATTTTGGCGGGCATAATCCGCCAAATAATTTTTAAAAGCGTTTTAGAACGCCAGATAACTTCATGGCCGCTAAATTACCAACGCCATATTCCAAAAAATCGTAGCTACATAATACTAATTGTAAGCAGTGGTATAACCAAAGTAATTTTTGCCGGTAGCCTAGTAATTAAAATCTAATTGCTGGTAAGCCGGAGGGAGAAATTTAATCTTTTTTGATGCCCTGCGTAAAATTTGTTTATGAGCTAAAATAAAGAAGTATGGCCAAAGAGAAAGTAAAAGGCAAAGATATTCTGGACTTGGGTTATCCCGAAGGCAAAGCCATTGGATTAGCCCTTAACTTAATGGAGAAATATTATAAAAACACGGCCAAAGACGAACAACTGGCCCTGCTGAACGATTTATTTCATAACCCTGATAAATACCGTCACCACAAAAAACTAGAAAAGCTGGTACAAGAGCTCGACGCCGAAAAAGATAAACTGCGGGAAATTGCTTTAACCGAGGGCGCTTTGGATTTTAAAACCTACGGGGCCGAATACATAGAGCCGGGCGCTGTGTTTCAGATGGAAACAGCCATGAGTTTGCCCGTAACGGTAGCCGGCGCTTTAATGCCCGATGCCCACCAGGGTTACGGCTTACCCATTGGCGGGGTGCTGGCTACCGAAAACGCCGTTATTCCGTACGGTGTAGGCGTAGATATTGGCTGTCGCATGTGCCTTACCCTGTACGATTTACCCGTAAGTTTGCTCGATAAAGACAAGCCGCGTTTAAAACAATTTCTGAACGATAATACCCGCTTTGGTGCCGGCAAAGGTTTTGAACGCCCCATGGATCACCCTATTTTTGAGCGGAAAGAATTCAAAGAAATACCCATAGCCAAAGCCCAGAAACAAAAAGCAGTAGAACAGATTGGCAGTTCGGGCTCGGGTAATCATTTTGTAGAATTTGGTATTACCGAAATTACCGATACGCAAAACGAGTTTGGCTTGCCACTGGGCAATTATCTGGCGGTTTTGTCGCATTCCGGTTCGCGCGGTTTAGGTGCGACTATTGCCAACCATTACACCAAGGTGGCTATGCAAAACCGTAAACTGCCTCCGCACGCACGGCACCTGGCCTGGCTCGATTTAGATTCTGAAGAAGGGCAGGAGTACTGGCAGGCCATGAACCTGGCCGGCGATTACGCCTCGGCCTGCCACCACCAGATTCATGAGCGGCTGGGTAAGGCTTTAGGCGAAAAACCATTGGCTTTAATTGAAAATCACCACAACTTTGCCTGGAAAGAAAAACTAAGCAACGGCCGCGAAGTAATTGTGCACCGCAAAGGCGCCACGCCGGCCGGTAAAGGGGTACTGGGCATAATACCGGGTTCTATGACCTCCCCCGGTTTTCTGGTGCGGGGCAAAGGCGTAGAAGAGGCGGTGTATTCGGCTTCGCACGGGGCGGGGCGTATTATGTCGCGGCGGCTAGCTTTAAATACTATTACAGCCAAAGACGTAAAAGACATATTGGCGCAGCATGGCGTAGAGTTAATTGGCGGCGGTATAGACGAAGCACCTATGGCTTACAAGAATATTCACCATGTAATGCAAAGCCAGGCCGATTTGGTAGAAGTTTTAGGCACTTTTACGCCCAAAGTGGTGCGTATGGACCGTTAAAATATTTTTAATATCAGTACGAAATAAGCCTGGCTTTTACGCAATATTTTAACAGAATTAACGATATTTGTTTTAGTTATAAATATTTTAAGTTTTATGAAGCACGCATCTATATCTCAAATTTTTAAAACCAGCCTGGTAGCCTGTCTGGTCTTGTTTTGCGCTTTTGTTTCAGTTGCCCAGGAGACTAAAACCCCGGCTAGTCCGCCGGCTAGTGCTTCTGGTAAAATTGGCAGCGCAGATGTAACCATTAATTATAGTTCGCCGGGGGTAAAAGGTCGTACGATTGGTAAAGAAATAGCGCCTTATGGTCAGGTATGGCGAACCGGTGCCAATGCTGCAACTAAAATTACTTTCTCTAAAGATGTAACCATCGAAGGGCAATCCCTTAAAGCTGGTACATACGCTTTGTTTACCATTCCTAACCAAAACGAGTGGGTAATTATTTTTAACAAAACCGTTGAGCAATGGGGCGCTTTTAAATACGACCAGGCCGAAGATGCCTTGCGGGTAAAAGTAAAACCAGCGGCTTCTAAAGAAAACAACGAGCGGTTTAAGATCGCTATTACGCCTAAAGGTAAAAATGCCGGGGTTATTACGCTGTTGTGGGGTAATATTTCGGTGCCGTTTAATGTTAAAACTGCGGCGGGCGTATAAAGGTAATTTGCCTTTATCGGTTTATTAAAATAATTACAGTTGTCGTAAGCAAAAGGCGCTAACCTGTTAATGGGTTAGCGCCTTTTTTATGCCATAGATTTAAGCATGATTTTGCAAATATAGTTTAGCATTAGTCGTAGCCATTTCCAAACTTTACAAGAGGCAGTGTAAATTGTAAGAGCAAATATATATAAGCCGGTTTAACTATTCTTTTCAAAATACCTTCTAAAAAAAACGGCTGGTGCAGCTTTGTTAAAAGTAAAATATTGCTTTGGCTACGTTGGCTTGGTAAGATTGCAGCTACTACCTTTTAGCTTCATCCTCAGGCTGGTAAATTGCCTGGATTTATTCGTTTTGAATGCTTACAAGTTTGTAAATCAATATTTAATGTGGTTTTTTTAATGGTTGTGTAAAGCTCCATTTGCATTAACTACATATTCTGCATTATAAATTTAATCAAATCTATAAGCGTATTATTGATATTTTACAAACAAAGGTGGTATTTAAATTGGTTTGTATTTGGCTTTATAAATTAAAATACAAAATAATAGTTGTTTTTAACTATATATTAAAATAAAAATATACATTTGCAACATGTTAATTAAAACCTGGATAAATCAGAGATAAAAAATTAGAGTTGCACATGAATATACTTCTATCTACTTCTTTTATTAACATCGTTAATATTTATACTAATAAATACAGTTTAAATACTACTGTTAAAGCTAAACAGAGCAGGAGTTTAGCTGATTATACATATATTTTGTGGCTGGCATTATTTTTAAGCTTTATACCGGCAATAGCAGTAGCACAGTGTCCAGATTATCCAACTAATCCAACCAAAGTAGTAGAGGGGGGCAATAATGCTTATAATATAAACGCAAACGAAACTTACATTTTTAAAGGCACTTTTACCGGTCAGATAAACAGTTTTGACAAGACTGCTAAAATTTACGTAGATGCGGCAGCCACTTTTAACCCCACCAATTTTAATGGTGCAACTGGCGAAATCATTAATTGCGGTACTATTAACTTTAGTGGTATTAGTTTGAGTGATGGTTTTAATTTAATAAATTTTAATAAAGTAAATTTTAACAGCAATATTAATTTTAACGGTAAAGCTACTTTAACTAACAAAAAGAACGCTGTTATAAGTATTTACCAAAGCTTTAGCTTAAGTAACAATTCTGAAGTAACCAACGAAGGTACTATAAACCAGCATGCCGGTAATCTGGATATTAATAATGGTACCATAAATAACTATGGCTATATATTAAATACCACGGGCAGCTCTGCTATTGGTGGCACGCTGCAAAACTTTGGTTTATTTTCGGTTAAAGAAATAACCCTTAATAATCCAGGTACCTTAAATAATAATTGTACCGTGTTGGCGCAAGTTGGTGTTATAAATAATAGCGTTATAAATAATGAAGGTTTTATTTTAGCTACTGGTAGTAATGGTTCTATTACCAATAATGGCAACGGAACCATAAAAAACAATGGTTTTATACAAGGACATGATTTTAACAGCGATGGTATAGTACACGGAGTTGGTAATTTTTATTTTACCGGCACTACCAAAGTACAAGGCAATAATTTTGCGAAAAATGTAGCAGATGACATTACCTTTTACGATACAACGTCAAAGAACAATTCGATTTTTGATGCCGGTAATAGTAATGGAAATGTTACCCGCAAAGAAGTAAGCCCTTTACCCGCAACTTACCGGCCGCAAACCTGTAGCGAAATTGTAAAACCCATCATCGACCGGGATGAGCCAACCGAACTTCCGGTTGAGATGGTAAGTTTTGCCGGTACTAGCCAAAACGGTAAAATTATGCTAAACTGGGCCACAGCCACCGAAAAAAACAACGAAAAGTTTGAAGTGGAACGCAGCCTGGATGGTTTAAACTTTGTTAAAATTGCCAGTGTAGCCGGAAAAGGTAACGCTACTACCAAAAATAATTACAGCTATGAAGACCTGCGGGTGCCTGGTAAACGGGTTGTCTATTACCGGTTAAAGCAAATAGACTTTGATGGGCAGCAGGCTTATTCTAAAATTATCGCAATAAAAAATAATGCTTTCGTATTAAATTCATTAGTTTATCCTAATCCGTTTACCAACGGCGACCAGGTAAACGTAAATATTGGCTTAACTGAAAGCGCCTCTGTTAAATTAACGCTGGTAAATTTGGCGGGCAAAACCGTATTACATAAGCAAGTAGCGGTTGCGACTAATGGCAGCATTAGTTTGGAAAACCTAGACCAACTTTTGCCTGGTATATATGTATTGCGCCTGGAGTGTAATGGTGCTTTTAGCCAGCATAAATTAATAAAAAAATAGCCAGTACCCTTATGTTCAACCACAAGAGAAGGCGCGGTTTTGCCGCGCCTTCTCTTGTTATTATTCTGCACAACCATTATTTTAAATAGAAGCTTAGCTAAACCGGTTTAAAGCCCCAAAAATTCTAAATAAAATATTAGCGCTGCTTATTTGCTTGCCGCTGATAACAACCGGTAAGGGCGGTTGTTCTTCTGATTGGTAAAGCATTTACAAGAGTTAAGTCTGAAAATAACTAAGCTAAATATGCTTCTGCTTAATTTCAAAAGTGCCTCATCTTTCTTAAGTACAACCAAAGTCATTTCATTATTCAGTTGTAACCGGATGCTCAAGATCAGGGGTTATTCTGCTGCCCGTATATAGTTCTAGAGCGGATGTTTGCTCTTTTTTAATCAGGTAAATATTGATGAACAGGCAGGTGTAGCCGGTTAAAAATAAGGTGCTTAGTATCAGGTAAATTTCGGGTAAACCGTCTTTTATTTCCACCATAGTTACGGCCGCCAATAACAAAAGCAAGGGTAATGCTACCAGAGGTAAGTATTTTTTGAACAAAATATTGGCCGGTAAAGAGATATAATGTTCTTTTTGCCAAATAGTGAGCACCACACTAACCAAAGCAAAACCAGCGCTAATAAATAGGTTAAGCACCAGGTAAATATAAAATAAATAGAAACTATCCGGCGACAGCCAATCCTGGTACAACCCATATAAAACCAGGAAACAAGCTAAGCCGGCCAGATATACCCAAAAGGTGGTTTTCAGCCAGAGAATTACATAATTATCCATAATATTTATACCGTACTGGTTTTAATTATAATCAGGAGTAGTACCCGCCAAAATGCGGGTGTTGGGTAAGCGTAATTGCAATTGATTTAGCTGGTCTGGCGGCATATGATTAACCAACAAAACCTTAAGCTTCTGGAGCCGGTAAAGGGGCGCGTAATTGGTAATTTGGTTTTCGCGCAGGTTTAGGTAAGTAAGTTGGGTGAGTTTGGCAACCGGCGCCAAATTACTCATTTGGGTTTTGCTTAAATCTAAATAGCGCAAAGCGGTAAGGTTATTAAATAAACCCAGATTTTGCACCGGAATTCCCGATAAATTAAGATGCGTAAGTTGCTTATTTTCTTTAAAGCTAGCGCCGGTTAAAATAATGGGGTTATTGGCCAGATTTAGTTGTTGCAGGTGGGGCAAATGTGCGAGTGCGCTGGCATCCAATAGGCCATTATCGGCTAAATTAACTACGGTTAAGTTGGGCAAAGCGGCCAAAGGAGATATATTGGTTAGTTTATTGCCGCCTAAATCTAGCTGACGCAAGTTGGAGTAAGCGCCAATACCAGATAAATGCTGAAAGTTGTTTTTGTAAAGATTTAATATTTCTACCTGTCCGGGAATGGGCAAGGGCAACTCGGTAAAGACTTCGGTAACTGCTTTTGCCGGCGTACTATCGGGGCTAGAAGCTTTTATTTTTATAATAAACGACTCCAGGTTATTATTAGCCAGGTTAAGCACTCGCAAACTTTCGAAACCCTGCAGTTGCCCCAAGATGCCATTACTATAATTAGAAATATTATTTTGCGATATATCCAGGAAAGTAACCTGAGGTAAAACGGGTAACTGAACCGCCGGTACGGTTAGTGCCTGGCTCAGCAGCAAGGTTTTTAGTTTGGCGTAATTTTGCAGCGGGCTTAAATCGGGTATTTGGTTTTGCGAGAGGTTAAGCGCTTTTAAATTAATTAAAGGCGGTAAGCTGCCAAGGCTGGTTAAAGTTAAAGCAGATAAATCTAAAGCCTCGAGGGCCGGCGTATTTTGCAGCGGACTTAGGTTGTTAAATTTATTTTGCTGCAGGTTTAGCTCGCGCAGGTAAGCAAGCCGGGGCAAAGTTTTGATAGAAGAAAGATTATTGCTGCTTACATCCAATCTGGTTAACTTCGGGAAGGCTTTTAGCTCGGAGAGTTGGGTTAAGCTGTTTTGGGCGAGGTACAGGTTTTGTAAGTGCGTAAGATTTAAAATGGGCGCCAGCGATTGGTAATTACCCGCGGTAAGCCAAAAAGAAGTTACCTGGCCCTTACTTGCCCGCGTAGCCAGTTCCTGGGCAACCCGGCTCCGATCATAATTCCAGGAGCGCCAACTCAGGTTTTGGTACTTTTGCCAAAAGTTATAAAGTTTGCTGTGGAGTTCCTGCCGGAAGTTGTGTGTTTGACTCTGTGGAATATCTGTTAAAATAGAAGGTTGGGCGGCGCGGTACCAGGATTTTTCTAACGCTGGCGCTGGTTGGAGTGGGGCCGCCAGGGTAAGTAGTTCGGGCAGGTTAGTATTACCCAGTTGCAATAAATAGCCGGTATCCAAGTCCTTTTTACGAGCCGTGGCCTGCGCAATATTAAATTCAGTAATAAGTAAATTCCAGTTAAAAATAGCCGCTAAAAGTAGAACTCCGTAAGCCGCCCAAGCATTTTTTCGGAACAAAAACCAATTGCTTTTAGCTTGCAGTATTTTAATAAAAGTAAAAACCAGGCCAATAAAAGCCAGGAGCAAATACACATAAACACCAATCCGTTTGTGCGTAAGGCTGTATTCCTGAATATATAACTGATTACGGGTAGCCGTAGAAATTAGCAGTACCGCGTTTTGTGCCACCCATACATAAGCCAGTAGTTTCAGGTTTTTGCTTTTTTTGTAAAAATTTAAATGACTCCGGAAGTAAAATAATATAATAATTACCGCAACTATAATAGAAGCAATGAGCACGCCAATGCCCTGGTGTACCGATTCGGCGTAAGACATACCAGCCGGTAAAGCCCCGCCCAAATAAAGAAAATTTACATCCAGAATATTTACCAGAAAGAGTAATAAGTTTAGTAATGCAAATAGAATTACACCGGTAGTTAACTCATGGTCCAGGTGCCAGTGGTAACTGCCAAAGCCAATCTTTTTATCTGGGTTAGGGTAAATATTGTTAGAGGAACCAATATCGGCGAGGGCCAACTCCGGAATGGGCCGATGATAGAAAAAACCGTACAGTAACAGTACGCCGCCGCTAGTAAAGCTTATCCAGCCCCACGAAATAAAATTAAAGGTTATGTTTTTGGTTAAACTGTAAAATAATGGGTTAGCGGCCCGGTACATAAAAAAGAACAGCACCACTACCAGCAAAGGCAAGCCCACTATTAATAACCGTACTGATAACGGATTGGTGTGCTGGCTTACCTGGATCTTCTTCCGTTCTAAATAATCCAGTACCAGGTAAACTACAGCCGTAGCATAAGAATAAGCAGCAAATATTAACGTAAATAATACCGAATGGCGCGGATTAACGCTGAGGCCCGACAGTAAACTTAAGGAAACAATATTGGCAATTAAAGATAAAGTATTACCATAAGAGGCAACACAAATGCCGGAAACAAGGCTGCCCGCGGCGGCTACCAGCCAGGTATTGCTTTTAAAACCGGCTGGTTTAAGGGCTACCAGGCACAATATTAAGAAGATAGTAAAAAATAAGAAATTAGCGCCAGGCCACTGCTGGTAAAATAAGTAACTGTAAAGCGCTACGGCAGAAAGTAAGAGCCAATCAATTTTTTTCATAAAGCATTATTGGTTAGTGTGTACAGGTTTATTTTTTATTTATTGATATCTAATCCAATGGGGCTGATAAATAATGTTTTTATAAAGTACTTTGATGTTCAAAGTATATAAATAAAAAAAGGTGGCCGGAGCCACAATGGTAAAATATTTACCCAAATCAAAGCTTAACCAGAGACTTACCTAAACCGCTTTAAAGTTAAAAAGCTGTTAAACAATATATTCATAATGTTACTCCCGGGCTTTAATTAAGCTTTCCAAAGCGTTTAGGTGGGTGTTAAAAGCTTTTTTACCGGCCGCCGAAACAGCGTACGACGTATTGGGCTTTTTACCGATAAATTGTTTGCGTACCTCAATATAGGCCAACTTTTCCAGTGCCGTCAGATGACTGGCCAGGTTGCCATCGGTAGCCTGGAGAATTTCTTTTAATTCCGTAAATTCTACCCAATCGTTTACCAGCAGCACCGACATAATTCCTAATCTGATTCTACTTTCAAAAGCTTTATTTAAATTATTAACCCAATTCATCGTTCGTATTTTTGGTACATGCGGGTACCGTACACAATGTGCAGCACCCCAAACCCAATTGCCCAGAATAATAAGCCGTACCCCACCATAAAACAGCCCAGCAAACCTAACGATATTTCGCTTAAAGCCAGATAACGCAGGTCGGGATAGGTGTACTTACTGGTGTTAAGCAGGGCCAGGCCGTAAAAAAGCAGGGTAGCCGGAGCAATTAAGGTAAAAATACCGTGCTCCAGGAGAACCAGGCAAAAAACACCACCCGCCGATAACGGAATAAACATGTTCCAGACTACCCGTTGGGCGGTTTTATCCCAAATAGGTAAATTGTGTTTTCGGGCCCGCCGGGTGGTAAGCAGTATACCCACGCCCAAAGATAAAACCAACACAGTTATGGCTACCGAGAACATGAAAATAAAAAAATCGGCGTTGGGTATGCCGGAGTTGTAAGTTGCCCGGGTATAATAATCGTCGAGGAGGAAAGAAAGACGGTACCGGATGGCAATGGCTGCTACTCCCAGTAAAGCAAATACGCCGGCAAATACCCCCGATAAGCCACTCAGGGAAATAAAACGCGATGATCGTTCCATTAACGCCCGTATTTCGGTTAACGTTTCGAGGGGTTCTGGCTTATGCTTCATTGTGAATTTGGTAGAAAGAACTTTGTGTTGCAAAGTAAATAATACACTGGCTACAAACCTAATGTTTAAGTAAATAAAATTGCTAAGAACCCTAAAATACCAGAATAATATTAGCGGTTAATCCTGTTTATGTTCTTTAACGGCATCAACAACGGTTTTAAGTTTGCCAGAAGAGTTTAGGGCTATTTTACTTTCTTTTAATACCTGTGCATCCGAGGCCAGTTTAGTGTTCATCCGGAAATCGTAGTGCACATCAGTGCCTTTCCGGATTAAGTCGAGGGCGTTTTTACCCATTTCTTTTAATTTTACTTCCATGGGTATGGTCATGGTGGTGGCGCCGTTAGCCGGAATATGAACAGTACCGGGTTTACTGCCTTCCATCCAGCCGTTGTTATCTACCTGCACCCGGTAATTCATGTCGGTAAAACGCAGCGGAAAACCGTTTTCGTTTTTAATAGAGGTTTCTACTACCACCGTACCTCCTTTTAAGCCAACATCTTCCATTTTAATATCGGTAACGTGTATTTCCGGAATGCTAACCAGCGGCAAGCGTTTATTCATTTGTATGTTTAACTTATCTTTAGGAATTAAAGCCATGTCGGTGAAAATGGTGGCATTAATGGCGTATAAAGCACTGTCGTGGCCCTGGGCTTGCAAACCTTTCAGTACATCAGCGAGTTT
>NZ_JBMQUD010000155.1:0-4047 GCF_057359045.1 Adhaeribacter sp. | reverse complement strand
TTGGCCATAAGTAAAATTGATTGGTTTAGTCTGGCTTGGATTATTATCTCCTTTGTAGCCATGTATCGTTTTAAAATTGGCATGATTACCTGGATATTTATTAGTGCTTTAGCCGGTTTAGTGCATTATGGTATAACCAGTGGGGTGCTTTTAACAGCTAATAAATTAATAGCTTATCATTTTTATACGGTTTAGAACATGATAAATAAATATTTAACCCGTCGGCAGGCCTTACAAGCTACAGCATTGCTGGGTACCGCTGCCCTGGTAGGTACAGCAACTGCATTAAGTGCTGCTCCGCTAAAAGGAAAAACGCCACCGCTGAGCGCCGCCGAAATAACGGCCATTGAAATAGCCTTGGGTAAAAAAGGCACCTATAAAGAAGCCGAAGCGACACATACCACACCACTACCCCGCAACGATCTAAAGGTTTCGGTTAAAGGAGAAGCCGTCCCGATTACCTTTGGCTTTGGCGGCTGGGTATCTATCAAGAAAACCGTAGATGGCAAAACCGCCATACTCATGAGTGACACCGTTTTATTGCCAGAAGAGGTGAATCCGTTAATTTCGGCGGCTCTTGCCAACGGTTTAGAAGTGAGTGCCATTCACAACCATTTTTTCTACGAAGAACCGCGCATCTTTTATATGCACCTGCATGGTATGGGCAAACCCGCAGATTTGGCTAAAAAATTTGCGGCCACTATTAGTAAAAGTAAGTTAGCTCCGGCTAACCAGCCTGCGCCTGGTTCGGCACCAACAGTTACCGGTAAAGAGAATTTTGATATTGCGGCCTTGGATGCCATTGTAAAAAATAGCGGGGTGGTAAATGGGCCTACCTATAAATATACGATTGGCCGCGATGACCTGACCATAATGGCCATGGGAGCCGAAATGACGCCTTCCATCGGTTTAAATTCTTGGGCATCTTTTGCTGGCAATAAAGAGCAGGCACACATAGCCGGCGATATTGCGATGCTGCAAAGTGAGGTAAATCCGGTTATTAAAGAGCTCCGCCAAAATAATCTGGAAGTAGTAGCCTTGCATAATCATATGCTAGGCGATTCGCCTCACATGATATTCCTGCACTATTATGGCCAGGGGCCGGCCACTACGTTGGCCCAAGGTTTCCGGGCAGCCCTGAACGAATTGGGTAAACATGGTAAGACTACGAGCCATGCAAATCACTAAACTAATTTTTTATGGAGTAAATAATCCGGGAGCATTCCAGGATAAGATCAAGCATCTGCCCATAAATGGCATTTAAAATGCCTTCCTTATACAGCCAAATAATCTTTGGAAGCTATCAAACTTCTGGATAGCTATAATTTTAAGCTATCATTCATTTAATACAGAAATCAAAATTTAACCTTTGGGCTTTTTTAAATTAGGATAAGGGTAGATTGTACTATTTTTGCCTTAAATATTTACCTCGGCAGTAAACATGGCCCCCGACCCAAAGACATTACAGATTAGAGATTTTACGTATTATTTACCCGAAAACCGGATTGCCCACTTTCCGCTGGCCAACCGTTCTGCTTCCCGGCTACTATTTTACAACCAGGGCACCATTCAGGACAAAATGTTTACCGCCTTACCTAGGTTGCTCCCTTCTGATACTTTGTTGGTTTTTAATAATACGAAAGTGGTGCAAGCCCGCTTATTATTTAAACGTACTACCGGCGCCACCATTGAGATATTTTGCCTGGAACCCGTAGCACCCGCAACCGACATGCAACTGGCCATGCAACAAACTGGTTCCTGCACCTGGAAATGTTTGGTAGGAAATGCCAAACGCTGGAAAGAAGACCACCTGTCCTTAACTTTTAATTTACCCGATAACACCACTGGCCAGTTAACGGCCACCAGCAGTAAAAAAGCCACCGATAGCTATTTAGTTACATTTACCTGGGCCCCAGCCAACCTTTCCTTTGCCGAAATATTGGAATTAGCCGGTAATTTACCACTGCCGCCTTATCTGAACCGGGCTGCCACCGAACAAGACAAAGAAACTTACCAAACCGTTTATGCCCAACAAGCAGGTGCCGTAGCCGCTCCTACGGCTGGTTTGCATTTTACCGAAGCTATTCTGGCTGATTTACAACTACATCATATAAAATCCCTGGAGGTTACCTTGCACGTAGGTGCTGGTACTTTTAAACCGGTAAAAGCAGAAGCCATGGCCGGACACGCCATGCACAGCGAAGAAATATATGTATCGGTAGCTGCTTTGGTTCAGTTACGCGACCATTTGCCCCGACCAGTTATACCGGTTGGCACTACTTCTTTGCGCACTTTAGAAAGCCTTTATTGGTTAGGTGTGCGCGTAGCCCACGAACCGGACTTAAACCCCCAAAGTTTAGAAGTACCGCAATGGTTACCCTACGAAACCCAGAACCAACCTACCCCTCACGAAGCCTTAACTGCTTTAATTAATTATTTAGAAAAGCACCAGTTAACGCATTTACGGGCTACTACCCAGGTTATTATTGCCCCGGGTTATGAATTTAAAATAATAAAAGGATTGATCACCAACTTTCATCAGCCCGAAAGCACTTTATTGTTACTTGTTTCGGCACTTATAGGTTCCGATTGGCGGCGGGTTTATGAATATGCCCTGGCGAACGATTACCGCTTTTTAAGCTACGGCGATTCGTCGTTACTGCTTCCTTAAAGATAATCTGTACGCTAAATATTCATACCTCTGGTGCTTAATAATATTTACCGCTTAGCTACAGTGGTTAAATCAAAATCTAACTGCAGCGTAAGCTTGCCGTTATTCTCGATTAGGTAACTTAAGGTAGATTTATCGTTGTTAAACGCCAATGACCAGGTATAATTCAGTTCCGACCCGAGCAACTGCTTAGAATAACTATCGGCCTCGAAAAGTAATAAATAAGCATCTTTGGGGCCGGTCGTTCTGCCGCCGTACATCGAAATTTCAGCCTGGGTACCATCCGGACGTTTATTTTCGTGGCGCAGGGTATAACTGGTTTTGTCCTGGCTTAACACCAAGGTTCGGTAAATTTTTTCGCCAATATGAATCGGCATCCGGATTTCCTTATCGTTGCAGGTCACCACCTCTAACCAAATAGGCAAGCCCTGAAAAGGTGCTTCTTTGCCGGTGGGATAAAGTACCACACCATTTAACTTCTGTCCGCAATACCGTTGCAACTGGTTGTTAAAAGAATTGGTAGCAGCATTAACCGGCAACGGTTGCGTACCGGCACAACCCCAGGTTATAAAAATAAGCGCACTGCAAATGGCCAGCAAACTTCTTTGGTACCATTTAAACAGAGAAAAAGTATCACCAATATTATAGTATAGCTTTGCTAAACAGGCCGGCGAAAAAAAATTTGATAAAAGTGTTCTCAGAACTAAAATATTTTAAAACTGACCAAATATATAAAAAATACCACCCTGAGCGATATTTTTCTTTGTAATTTTATAAAATAAATATTTTTAGGCTGGTTAAAAGTTTACTTATTGATATTTTTTTGACTATTCGGCTTATTCATTAAAAAAATTTATTCCTTTTTAGTGGATTTTTAAAATAATGTTGCCTATACTTGCTGCACAATTTAAATAGATGATAATCAGAACGAACAATACTTTTTATTACTACTTTTTTTTTAGTACCTCACGGGGGTAATAAGGAAAAGTATTGCGTTTAAAAACAAAATATAAATCCCAAAGCCCCGAAATTCGGGGCTTTTTTTTTAACATGAACCCAACACCCGTTATTGCTATTCAGGGCGGATACGCTTCTTTCCACGATGTAGTGGCCCAGCAGTATTTTGCTCCTCAAAATATTCAAATATTACCCTGCATGACTTTTCAGCGGGTGTTTGCCAGCGTAAAAAACGGCGATGCCGATTTTGGTGTTCTGGCTATTGAAAATTCTTTGGCGGGCAGTATACTGGGAAATTATTCGCTCCTGCACGATTATCCCGTTTCTATTATTGGCGAAGCTTATTTGCCTATTGAACAAAACTTATTAGCGCTGCCGGGCCAGTCGGTAATGGATATACGGGTAGTGCGGTCGCACCC
>NZ_JBMQUD010000154.1:0-5235 GCF_057359045.1 Adhaeribacter sp. | reverse complement strand
TTCATAGGCTCTACAATTTTCGTAGTGTCTATTTCTATACCATCTGAACCAACTTTATCTATATACAAGCATTTCTTAAAAATACCTTCTGCTGTTAGGATTTCCTCTGTTGTTGGTGTAAAGCTATTAGAACCACCTTCTACAGTCTTATCCATTATTACACCACCTGTGAAATTCGCTGAATGAATTAAAAGGTTTTTGGAACTGTCAATTTGTGTAATAGAATATTTTTCTTTTGCTGTTAATTTTTCTTTATGTGTTTTAGTGTCGCAAGAAAATAAAAAAGAAATTACTACAATTACCAAGATCAAATACTTCATATTTTCCTGCTGTGTTTTTGCTTCTTTTTAAGGATGCCAGCAACTCATTTATTCCACATAAATATTAAAACTTTAACTTCCTTTTTTCCATATCCTTTTCTTTTGATACCATTAAACCAATGTGTTAAAGCAGGTATTTAACAAAACAGGGCAAGAACAACCAAAATTGCCCTTGCCCTGGAAAAAAGAAAGATATGAAAACAGTAAATATCTTAGAGCAAATCCTTTGCCATAGTTTATTTAATTTAAAATATTATTTTTTTTATTTTTAACTTGCCGGAAAGCGATCGGCCATTTGTCGCTCTACCATCCAACCAGGGTACATTCTTTCGGGTTTGCTGGCTTCGGCTAGTTGTTGCAATTCTGCGTCAGTTAAATTAAAACCAGTAGAATGAATATTGGCTTTTAACTGATCAACATTTTTTGCGCCAATAATGGTACTGGTTATGCCATTTTGTTGGCGCACCCAAGCCAGGGCAACTTCTGCCACCGCTACCCCGTACCCCTCGGCCAACGGCTGCATTACCTCTATTATATCGTAGGCCCGTTCTTTGTTAATTACCGGGAAATCAAAATTATCGCGACGCGACTGCCCACCGGTATTTGTTTGTTCTCGGGTGAACTTACCGGATAAGAAACCACCAGCCAAAGGGCTCCAGGGCATAAAGGCCAGGTGCTGGTCTTGGGCAAGTGGCAATAATTCGTGTTCGGCATCGCGGTTGGCGGCGGCATAAAAATATTGCATACCTATAAATTCGTGCCAGCCATTTTTCCGGGCAATACCCAGAGCTTTCATCACCATCCAGGCCGGCCAGTTACACACCCCCACGTAGCGTACTTTGCCACTCATTACTACATCATGCAGGGTATGTACCACTTGCTCTACGGAGGTTGCAAAGTCTACGCCGTGTACATAAAGTAAATCAATGTGGTCGGTTTGCAGGCGCAGCAAACTTTCTTCTACCGACTGAAAAATATGGTACCGTGAAAGGCCTAATTCGTTTACGGCCGGGCCCATGCGGCCACGCACCTTGGTGGCAATAAATAAACTTTGCCGATCCAGGCCCGTTTGCTTCAGGCCGGCGCCCAGCATTTGCTCCGATAAGCCAAAAGAATACACATTGGCCGTATCAATAAAGTTAATACCGGCGTCAATGGCCGTTTTAAGTAAATCGTTTACTTCGTCTTGCTGTTGCTGACCAATGGCCTGCCAATGGCCCTGTCCGCCAAAGGTCATGGTGCCAAAACAAAGTTCCGATACCAGCACCCCCGTGTCACCCAATAAATTGTACTTCATAGCGATTCTGACTATTCTTTAAGGTTTGTGATTATTCATTTATTATAACCGTTTACGCAGGCAAACCGATCCGAATCGATTACGGTATAAATAAAATATTTGCTACCCGTTCTGTATAGTAGTTGAAATAAGCAGGTTACTTAAAAGAAATTTTGAAGAAAGCGTGGGCTAATAATGAACTAATAAAAAAAGGCAAAAACAGTCATGAACTGTTTCTGCCTTAATATATATGTAAGCTATGATACTGCTTTATTTACAATTACGGTGCCATACTATTCATTTAACGTAAAGTTCTTTAATAAGTGTTATAGCATCCTGTATAAGTAAAAGTATGCGTATACTATTGCAGGTTTAAAACAATTGCCTAAAGTTCAGGAAAATGCTACCGGAAAATGTAAGCTATAAACCGGCTGGTTTTAACCAAAATTTTTATTCCCCGGCGCTAGATTAAATTATTTTAAGTACCCACCTGGTTAGTCACGCAGTTTATCCAATAATTCACCTAATTGCGTAGCTTCTTCGGCCGTAAGGCTGTTGTACGTTTGATCAAAGGCATCTATTATGGCATCGGTTTCGGATAATAACGCTAAACCTTTGGGGGTAATAACAATATCTACTTTGCGACGATTGGTTACACATTGTGCCCGCTGCACCAGTTCTTTATCCAGGAGTTTATCTACTAAACGGGTAGCATTAGACATCCGATCCAGCATTCGTTCCTGAATCATACCCAAAGTGCTTGGGTTGGGATATTGCCCCCGTAAAATCCGGAGTACATTGTGTTGTTGCAACGATAAACCAAACGGACGCAATTGTATGGCTATCTGGCGCTCTACCCAGTTGCTGGTAAACATTAAATTTACAATCATCCGGTGATGCGGATCCTTAAAGCGCTTTTGCTGCTTTATTGCTTCTTCTATGGTCACAGCTTAAATTTTAAGAAGGTTTATTCAGGATATATCTGGAAAGATAAAATACTAACTACCAAAAAAGGCGTTTATTATACAAATAACAGCCTTTAAGGCTCTCGGTTTAAAAATTAAAAATAAAATAATTATCCATTCTGGTCATAACCCGGTTAGTCTGGTTTAACCATTTATCTGTAAACATAACTAAACCAATATTACATAAGCAAAAATTTAAAACACTATTTTTATATACACGTTAATATATAACCCTGATTATCTTTTATTTACAAATAATAAAACATTTTCTGGCAGTAATATTTTACTTATTAATGGAGATAAAAAATAAAACTATGCCTAGTACCAGAAAAACCCAGAGTTCCGAGCCTGCTTTACCCGGAGCGGTATCTAAAACCGTAAAAAAAGTAACCAGAAAAGCAGCCGAAATTATTGACGATTTAACGCCTAGCCCAGCTACTAAGCGAACTGTAACCCGTAAAACCAACCAGGCTAAAGCAGCTGTAACCAATGCGACTTCTAAAGTGACACAAGGCATTACCGATGTTACAGAAACGATTGGCGAAAAAACCGGCCTCATCAAACCGGCAACTGTCCATAAAAAGGCAACTGCTACCCAAGCAGCCAGCCCCAAAAAAGCTGCTACTGCGGCTAAATCTCAACCGGCTCCTAAAACAAAATCGGTGAGCAGTACCGCTGCTACTAAAAGCAAAACGCCTAAAACCAGTACTAAAGCTGTTGGCGCAAATACAACTGGCACCAAAGCCGCTACTACTAATAGTACACCCCCTAAAACTACCCGTACTGCCAAAAGTAAAACCAAATCAGCCGGGTAGTACAGCTAACTAAAGTTTACTTTGGGTAGTAAAGATTAAGTTTTTAGACTACATGTATAAATTATAGTTAATAAAATATTATAAAAATATGCCACGAGGAGATAAATCGGCGTATACCGACAAGCAAAAGCGGCAAGCCGAGCACATTGAAGATAGTTACGAAAAAAGCGGTGTATCGAAAGAAGAAGCCGAAAAACGAGCCTGGGCCACGATAAATAAACAAGACCACGGCGGCAAAAAAAGCGGTTCTGGCCGGGGCGCAGCCTCCACCAAGGAAAAGTAGCGTTAATCCAGAAAATTTATTTTTAATCTTTTATAAAAAATGCCGGTTACCTCCTGTATGCAGGCAACCGGCATTTTGCTTAGTATTGGTAAATTATTTATACCACTGCCACATCGTCATCGTCGAGTTCTTCTACAGTTGGTTTTTCGAATAAAGTGCGCGAAAGGGCTGCAGCCGTTAAACCACCTAATAAATACCAGGCAATGGTCATGGCTTTGGTTTGGGGTGTACGGCCACTGGGTTCTTTGCCCAATCCCATGGGGCCCGGCAATACTACACCGCCAATGCCGGCCAGAGCGCCTAAAGTAGCTCCCCGCAGCCAGGCTTTCCGACCAGTTCCGGTAAGGCTGTAATACAAGGAATTAGATAAAATATCGCCGATTATTGAATACTGGAATAATTTATTTTCTTCGGGTGGCCTTTCGTCCATTTTGTACATACCACGGGCAATCGCGCGCATGCCTAATACATCCATCCGGGGCGCATTGGGTATAAAACGGCGTGCGGTTTCGTGTACTACAGTTAATGCAACCGCCCCGGTTATACCGCTGGCCAGCGATATTAAGGCTTTTTTAAAGAGGTGTTGTGTTTTAGTTTTATTCATAGTTGGTGCAGTAGAACTTAAAAAATAATAACAGTATACGTAAACCCTACAGAACGGATAATAGCCCGGCAAAGACACTTTCTTTACCTTACTCCCAAGCCCTAAAATAAAAATAGTGCCTTTTGTTTTCTTTTACCGTTTATACCTAAATAAAGTTAGTTTTAAGGCTATAACCCATAAAAAGCGTTTCTGAATAAAGCTGGGTGTATGGAAGCGTAAGCCAGAACGGGTACCGATTGATCGCCTCTCTAAATCCAGAGCAAATTATTTTTTGGTAACAATACTAATATTGCCGCTCCGTTCCAGAAAAGCACTATCTACTTCGGCCAAGCTTTGGGTTTTACCATTGCTGCGCATGGCTTCCTCTAAATCGTGGTCGGTAATATTGTTGGCGTTCATTTTATCGCGCAACACCTGGCCGTTTTTTACCAATTGGTGTTCGCGCCCTTTTATAAATTTACCCACACTGGTTCGGCAAGCCAAACTAGCCAGTACCCGGTGCAGTACTACCAAAAATATGCTGGTAATAATAGTGGGTATAAAAGGAGCATTAGCCGTAATTGCCCGGCTTAGCGTAGAGCCCAATATCACCCCAATGGCAATATCAAAAGCAGTATTTTTACCAAAAATGCGGTAATCGCCTACACGTATTAATATTAAAGTAATGATAAACACAATGATGCCCCTGATGCACATTTGCCACCAGTTTATGGCTTCAGAATCCGGCCCAATTATTTCCCGCAGTAACTCTTCCATTTTATAAAACACGTAGTACAAAGCCGCTTACAAAAACGCGAATCGCACATTAAAGTTTTATCTATAGAGCATTGGCAGATAAATATTGGCTTACCCGTAAAACCTGTGGTAATACCGGCAATAATTTATGGCCGAAAAGCAGCCAACACAACTTAAAACAGCAAAGCCTGGCGCTTACAGGCACCAGGCTTTGCTGTTTTACTATTAAACTACTTA